>JAYBEF010000028.1:0-14079 GCA_037277825.1 Collinsella sp. | reverse complement strand
GCCAAGATGGGGTGCCTGGGCAAGCCTAAAATTGGTTCAAGAAGCGCATATCGCCCGTCATCAACGTGCGCAGGTCGGGCAGGTCGTAGCGCAGGGCCGCGACGCGCTCGGCGCCAATGCCAAAGGCGAAGCCGGTGTACTTCTCGGGGTCGATGCCGCAGTTGATAAGGACGTTGGGGTCGACCATGCCGCAGCCCAGGATCTCGATCCAGCCGCTGTGCTTGCAGAAGTTGCAGCCCTTGCCGCCGCACACGTGGCAGCTCACGTCCACCTCGCAGCTCGGCTCGGTGAAGGGGAAGAAGTGCGGGCGGTAGCGCGTCTTGCGATCCTCGCCAAACATGCACTTAACAAAGTAGTCGAGCGTGCCCTTGAGGTCGCCAAAGGTGATGCCCTCGTCGACGACCAGGCCCTCGATCTGGTTGAACTGCGGCAGGTGGCAGGCGTCGGCCGTGTCGGGACGATAGACGGTGCCCGGGCAGATCATGTAGATGGGCGGCTTTTGCGACTCCATGGTGTGGATCTGCACGCCCGAAGTCTGGGTGCGAAGCAGCACGTCGGACTCGCCATGGGCGTGTGCCTCGGGGTGCGCGACGCTGCCGGGGTTGTTGTCGACCACGTAGAAGGTATCGCGGGCCGAGCGGCTCGGGTGATCCATGGGAGCATTGAGCGCAGTGAAGTTGTAGTAGGAGGTGTCGACCATGGGGCCGGACTCGACGGTGTAGCCGATGCCGCAGAAGATGTCCTCGGCCTCCTCGATGATCTGCTTGATCAGGTGCTGGTGACCGATCTGCGGACGGATGCCCGGCAGCGTGATGTCGACGGCCTCGTGCTCGAGTGCGTGCTTGAGGGCGGCGGCCTTCATCTCGGTGGTGCGCTCGTCGAGCATGCCCTCGATCAGCTGGCGCATCTCGTTGGCGCGCTTGCCCATCATGGGACGATCCTCCGGGGCGAGCTTGCCCATCATGCGCATCAGGCCGGTGATGCGGCCCTTGCGGCCGAGCAGCTCAACGCGCGCGGCCTCGAGCTTTGCGGCGTCGTCGGCGCCTGCGACGAGCTCCTTGGCCTCTTCCTCGAGTTTGACCAGATCATCAATCAGACTCATGTCTTCCCTTTCGTCTCTCGCGCTCCCCGCTTGCCGAGGCGGCTGTCGCCGTCTGACGTTGCGAAACGCGGCCCGGTTCGGTAACAAAAAACCGCCCTCGGGCATGTGCATTGCCCAAGGACGGTTGAATTCCGCGGTACCACCTTGTTTGACCCGGCGGATGTCTGGCCCGCCGCGCCCACTCTTTGCCCCTTGTCGCGAGGCTCACGGCTTCCCTACAGGGGACGTCGCCGCCGCTGGCTGCGCGCCCGTTGAGGTCGCTGCTCGGGAGTGAACGCTTGGCCCTTGCCACCGCAGGAAGGCTTGCAGCCCATGACCTTCCCTCTCTAGCCGGCGACGCGGCGGGCAAAACCCTCTCCGTCAACGCATTGGGCTATAGGATAGCACATTGTGTGGGCATATCGCCGCGTTCCGTTTTGTTCGTGCTGGGTACAAGGCAAGTAGCTGTGCAAACTGGCCGTGCGCCCATCCATGGCGCTCGGCTCGCGAGATCAAGGATATAGGAATGGGAAAGAAGCACGATAAGAAGGCCGAGCCCGCAGCGGCCAAGACGCCCAAAAGCACGAAGATCGATAAGGCCGTCAAAAAATTCCGCAAGCTCGAGGGCAAGCTGTGGACTCGCGAGTACCTGCTCAAGATTGCCGAGTTCGATGGCGCGACCATTGCTCCCGCCAACGGCGCCGCAGCGCGCGCCGACGCCATGGGCACCCTTGCCGGCGAGCACCATAAGCTCCTGACCAGCGAAAAGTCTGTCAAACTCGTGCACTCGCTGGCACGCGAGACCGTCGCCGGCGGCAAGATCGACGATCCGCAGCTGCTCGACGAGATCCGCGTGCTCGGCCGCGACCAGCGCGAAGCGAGCGTCATTCCCACCGAGGAGGCCGAGGCCTGGACCAGGCTCACCTGCGAGGCCGACGCCGTGTGGCACAAGGCCAAGACGGCCAATGACTGGGCGAGCTTTGAGCCCTATGTGGATAGAATCGTCGCCCAACTTAAGCATCAGGCCGAGCTCATGGACCCCAAGCGCGACCCATACGATGTTTGGCTCGACCAGTACGAGCGCGGCCTTTCCGCCAAGAGCTTCGATGCGTTTTGCGATGAGGTCAAGGCGACGGTCGTGCCGCTCGTGCATGCCATCGGCGAGCGCGGCCAGCAGCCCGCTGCCGACTTTTTGCACGCCCGCGTGCCCGAGGCCGCCCAGCGCGCCATGAGCTTCGACCTTATGAAGCTCGTCGGCCTGGACCTGAACGACACCACGCTTGCCTTTACCGAGCACCCGTTTAGCGAGGGCTTTGCCGTGGGCGACGCGCGCATCGCGACGCACATCTACGAGAACGACTGCATCTCCAACGTCTACAGCATCATCCACGAGGCGGGCCACGCCATGTACGAGCTGGGCGTCAATCCTGCCTATGCGCGCACCTGTCTTGAAGGTGGCACCTCCATGGGCATCCACGAGAGCCAGAGCCGCTTTTTCGAGAACACCGTGGGTCGCAGCCGCGCCTTTATGGGCCCGCTGCTCGAGGTACTGCGCCGTCACGCGCCCGAGGTCTACGGCGACGTTGACGAGGACACGCTCTACCGCGCCGTGAACATCGCGCAGCCGTCGTTGATCCGCACCGAGGCGGACGAGCTCACCTATCCGCTGCACGTTATGGTGCGCTACGAGATCGAGCGCATGCTGTTTGCCGGCGAGGCCACGGCCAAGGACATCCCCGCGCTTTGGAATCGCTTTATGGACGAGTACCTGGGCATTCCCGTTCCCGACGACACGCACGGCTGCCTGCAGGATACGCACTGGAGCGGTGGCTCGTTTGGTTACTTCCCCACCTATGCGCTGGGTAGCGCCTACGACGCCATGTTTGTGCCGGCCATGTGCCGCGATGGCGTCGACCTTACCGGTGCCTGTGCGAGCGGCGATTTGGCGCCCGTCCGTGCCTGGCTGGGCGAGCACATTTGGCAGTGGGGCCGCGCCAAAGACGCGCCGGAACTCATCAAGGGCGCCTGCGGCATGGACTTTGACGCCCGTTACTACTGCAGCTACCTGCAGGACAAGTTCACCACGCTCTACGAGCTGTAAAGCCCTACTAGCACGTCAACGCAAAGGGGGCGCCGCAGGATCTATCCGCGGCGCCCCCTTTTCACCTAGTCATTGGGGACGTTCTTAAACGACTAGGTTGACGCCGATGTTCTGGCAACGTCAGCGAAAACGACCCTAAGTGAGCAAGGTGACGTGAAATGAAAGGGCGCTGACCTTCTGGTCGCGCCCTTGAAATTGAACGTCAGATTGCCGCTTAGGGTCGTTTGCAGCGTCGAGCAGTTACGCGGTTTGGCAAAACCGCGTAACTACAAAGCTTCCAGTGCGGCGGCGATGCGCTTCATGGCGGCGTCGGCGGCGGCTTGGTCCGGAGCCTCGGCCAGCACGCGAATCACCGACTCGGTTCCGCTCTTGCGCACGAGCACGCGGCCCTCGCCCGCGAGCGCGGCCTCGGCCTCGGCGATCGCGTTCTGCACGCCCATGTTCTCGAGCGCGGCATCCTTGTCGGCCACGCGCACGGCAACCTGAGCCTGCGGCAGCAGCTTGCACGGAGCCGTGAGCTGCGAGAGCGTCTCGCGCTCGGCACGAATCACTTCCATCACGCGCAGCGAGGTCATAATGCCGTCGCCCGTGCGCTCGATATCGCCAAAGATCGTATGGCCCGTCTGCTCGCCACCCAGGCTGTAGCCGCCCTCGCGCATCTTGGCATACACGTGACGGTCGCCCACGCCGCTGGTCACGGCGCTCAGACCGGCAAGCTCCAGCGACTTGACCAGGCCAAAGTTGCTGGCAATCGTCGGCACCACGGTACCGCCCGAGAGTCGCCCGTGCTTGTTCAGATACACGCCGCACACGTACAGGATCTGGTCGCCGTCTACCACGCGACCGCGCTCATCCACGGCCAGGCAGCGGTCGGCATCGCCGTCGTAGGCAAAACCCACGTCCAGGCCCTGCTCCACCACATGGCGCTGCAGACGCTCCATATGCGTGGAGCCGCAGTCGACGTTGATGTTAAAACCATCGGGCGCGGCGTTGATCACGCGCACGTCAGCGCCCAGCGCGTCGAACACCGGCTTGGCCACCGAGGAAGCCGAGCCGTTGGCGCAGTCGATACCGATCTTGACGCCCTGCAGCGAAAAGTTCACGCTGGCGATGAGCGAAGCAATGTAGCGGTTGCGGCCCTGCATGTAGTCCACCGTGGCGCCGATGTGGTTGCCCGTGGCCAGCGGCACCTCGCTCTTGCCATCGATGTAGTCCTCGATGAGCTCCAGTACGTCCTCGTCCATCTTAAAGCCGTCGCTGTTGACGAGCTTAATGCCGTTATCGCAAAACGGGTTGTGGCTCGCGCTGATCATGATGCCGCAATCGAAGCAGCCCTCCACGGTCTGATGCGCCACGCCCGGCGTGGGGATCACGTGCAGCATATAGGCGTCCGCACCGCTCGCGACCAGACCGCTCACCAGCGCCGCCTCGAACATATAACTCGAGCGACGCGTGTCCTTGCCCACGATGACGCGTGCCTTGCGCTCGCGGTTGGCGCCGTAATACCAGCCCACAAAACGGCCAATCTTATAAGCGTGCTCTACCGTCAGCCCAACGTTGGCCTCACCGCGAAAGCCGTCGGTGCCAAAGTACTTCATGCGCTCTCCTTACAAAATAGGGGCGGACAGATTGCCTGTCCGCCCCAAAATGGTACTCGATTATCTGCGCTACCAGAAAAACCCTACGCCGACGCGCTGTCGCGAGCCGCCTGGCATGTAGGAGTCTGACGCAGCGTAAGCGGCTTGTCCCCCGCCTCGGCCGACGTGGTCAGCGTATACGTGATCGTCGTCGTCTCGCCAGCATGCAGGTCAACGGTGCCCGAATAGAAGGGGATTCCATGCCACGTAGCGGCGCCAAGACCAAACTGTGTGCCCTCAACCGTAAGGTCACTGATGTTGCCGCCCGTCGGGGCAAACAACGAGACATTCAGGCGTTCGTCGTCACGCGCGGCATCGGGCGCGCTCGCCGCAACGTAGTCGGGCAGCTTGCCAGCCTCCTCCTGCGTCATGATGTTCGTCAGGGTAACGGTGATGCGATAGGAGCACGTGCCGTCGCCGTTCTTCACGCCCTGACCAATCTGAGTGTCGGCGTTCAGATACCAGTCGAGCTTGGAGAAGCTCAGGTTGTTAAAGTAAACGCCGGCAACAGGATCGGCACTCGGGTCATCCGGATCGGGCAGCGAAGCGTCAATGCCCGTCTCTTTGATGACATTCTGCTCATCATCGTTTCTCATCCACGCGATCAGGCGGCCCTCTTCGGCACCGCGCTCAACGGCGCTGACAAGCTTCGTAACATCGACATCGCCGATACCGCCAAGGATCTTGTCGAAGGCAGCGCTGGCGACGGATGCAAAGATGCCGTCAGACTCCTCGACCGGATAGTTCCAGTACACATCGTGCATGAGGACCTTTGCGGCGTTGGTGCCGTCGACAACCGTTCCGTCGGGCAGTGACACGTTACCGACCAGGCCCAGCAGATACTGCAGGAACACCGGGTCGATACCGATGACGCCATCAACGTCCTGTCCATACTGGGACTTCCACAGCGCGGCGACACGCTGCGAGTTGCGGGGCCAATCAGGCGAATAGGTATTGCCCGAGTTGTACAGGTTACTGTGGTTGCCGAACAGCGCCTCATCCCCTTCGTCGACGCTCTCGACTGCCTCATCCTCGCTGAGTCCAATGCGGGGAACAAACTCGCCAATCGACATCTGGCCGTCAGTGACCGAAATCAGGCCCTGCGAACCGCCAAAGCCGCCGCAAGCACGAATCTCGACGTTGTTCATGGCGTACATAAGGTAGTTGCGCGTCTGGCCGTTGGCGCCAAGCATCTGGGGAAGGACGGGGGCGACCTTCTCCGCCGCGTCAACCGCACCGTTGAGGGTGGCAAAGCCGTCCTTGGCCTTATCGACCAGCTCGGTCACCTGGGAAATATGAGTATCGCCAATGCCCTGGACCTTCTCGTTGGCGCTCTTGAACACCTTCGAGCTGCTGGAAAGCGAATCGGCGACCGCCTGCAGCGCGGACACGTTAATCATGCCGTCCTGGAACAGCTTGCCGGGCGTGGCCTGCGAAAGGTTGTCGGCCATGGGAACCAGCGCGTTGCTCGAGACATCGGACAGGGCGTCGATCATGGTGCGGGCTGCGTTGATGTCACTGCCATACACCGGGATAAACGATGCCGCCGTCCACAGCGGGCTCGAGGTCTCCGCCTTCATGCTGTCGCAGAGCTCATCGATCTTCTTCGCGTCGTCAGGCAGCGTCGAAAAATCGCCCGACGTGACCTTGTCCTTAAGGCCACCGACGATCTCGACAGCCTCCTTCGCTTCGCTCTTTACGGTCTTTGCCGAGTTAAGCAGCATAAAGCCGCTTGCGCCAAGCGCAACGAGAAGCACCGCGACTACAACGGCAATAATGGCGCCGGTGTGACGCTTTTTGCGCTCGCCCTTGCGATGGCGATGACGGACCAGACCGTCAGAGGTCGAACTCGGCGAAGCGTCGCCACCGTAGTTCAAGCCAAAATCGTAATAATCTTCCTTGGAACCCGAGCCCGCAAACTCGGCACCGCTATCATCCAGGCGGGCGAACGTGCCAGTCTCGGAGGCGCCGGTGTAAATCGTGCCAAGGTTACCCGTAAGCCCCGCGCCACCGGCAGAGGGAGTATTGTTGGCGGCCTTGTCGGCATTAACGTTGCCGGCGGCATTCGCGGCGTTGGCAGCACCTGCGTTGTTCGCGGGTACCGAAGGAGCCCCGCTCGGCTGCGACGTGGAGGTTGCACCGCCCGCAAAGACATTCCCTCTTGCACGGCCGGTCTTTTTTGCCTTTTGAGACTGCTCGTACAGAGCGGTAAACATCGCTGTCTCGCCCGGGGACACGCGCTTACCGGAACCGCCCTGTCCAGCGCCGCCCGGCGTGCCGGCCTTACCAGCCCCGTTCGGACGCGGCGGAACTGCAGGACGGCCGCTATCGCTGCCCTTAAAGTGATTACCAGCCATAAAGAAATCCTCGCAATTGAGTCGCAATGAAAAAGTCCATAACGTTACTAGTTTATGGCATTTTGAGCATCGACAGCTAAACTCCAGACACGGACATCAATTGGCGAAAATGCGGCACAACACCTTTTCCGTCTTGGCAGCGGCGCCAGCTACACCGTGAGGAACATCATCACGATGATCATGGCAAAGCCGATAAGGTCGGTCGGCAAAAACACCGTGCCCAGCATAACGGCGCTGGTGATGGTCGCCGAGACGGGCTCCACGGTTCCGATGAGACTCGCACGCACCGAGCCGATGTCCTTAACGCCCTGCATATAGAGCATGTAAGCAAAAAACGAGCCGATAACCACGAACACCGCGAGCGCCTCGACGCCGGCAGCGTCGAGTGCCGGCACATGCGCCCAGGGCTGCACGAAGACACATGAGATCACGCCCGCCGTGAGCATTGCCGAGCCCGTGACGATGGGGCTGCCGTATTCGGGCAGGATCTTGGCGGGAATCACCGCCATACACGCGGCGCTGACCGCACACATAAGACCTGCTGCCAGGCCAAGCGGCGAGATATTCAGGCTGGTGGGGTCGCCGCCGGTGGCGATTAAAAAGGTTCCACCCAGAGCCAGGCCAATGCCGATGACTTCGCGAGTACGCGGCATGCGGCGATCGATCACGCAGGTGTAGCCCATGATGATAACGAGCTGCAGGCACTGGAGCACCGTCGCGGTTCCGGCGTTCGTCAGGCGCACGGCCGAAAGATAGCAAAACTGGTTGAACAGCAGGCCAAAGGCGGTAAAGAGCAGCAGCTGCTTGCGATCGGCGGGTGTGGTCCAAAGCTTGACCAGGCGTGCGCGGTCGCGCGTGACAACCACAGCCATAAAGAGCAGGCCGGCGAGAATCTGACGCACGCTCATAAGCCACAGCGTATCGACATGGTAGGTATCGAACAAAAAACTCGCGCTGGTGCCCGAGAAGCCCCAAAACGAACCGCCCACCAGCGTAGCCAAGACGCCCGTGATCATCTTGCGCGTCGAAGCGCTGTTCAGGCGGTCGCGCCATGCGCGACGGGTGTTGCGGCTGAGCTCGTCGGTGCCCTCGGGCACATCAATGTTCGATATATCGGTCATCGGCACCGAAGCCCCTGCGCCTTCGACCTGCTCGACACACTCTTTGCTCATTCCACTCCCCCGAAACAGCCTGGAAACAATTCGGCTTACCTTACCACGGCGAAGTCACCAGCTGGAGGCTTGTCCGCTTATCGGTAGGACAATTCCGCAGGCGTCTTTCCATAGCTCGATACCGCAATGGCCTTGCATTATGCGACAGCCAAATCGCGGCAGCAGGCTCTTTTGAAATGGATGCGACAAAGCCCCCGAATTCCACAATGTAAGCGATTTTTAAAAATGTTCTTGCCACCGAGTTCAGGCTCCGTTATATTATCCCTTGCGCGCTTGCGCACCCTTGATCGGGCGTTTAGCTCAGGGGGAGAGCGCTTCCCTGACACGGAAGAGGTCAGAAGTTCAAATCTTCTAACGCCCACCAAATGTTCGCAGCTCAGAGGCTATGTCCTCTGGGCTGTTTTGTTTTATGTCGCCAAATCAGCTGGCAGCTCCAACCGCCCAAGCAACCACCCTGCCCATACACAAAACCGCGTCAGCGACCCAAGTGCCTATCCCGGCTGACTCCGCAGTCAATCAAAACCGCCCCAATAGTCACCGAGGCCGAGACCAACACATCTCGAACCCATCCAAGCCGCAACTTCTCAGCAAAACGCCGCGATGTCTGCGTCCTGCGGTATCCTTGAGCCACTTGCACCTGCAGCACCAAGGAGCCGCCATGCGCACCGAGCTCGATGTCCCCTTTTCGCACAAAGAAGAAGCCAAGGCGCTGGGCGCCAAATGGGACCGGACCAAGAAGATCTGGTATGTACCCAGCGGCGTCAACCCCGAGCCCTTTGCCGAGTGGCTGCCCGGTGTTGACCGATCCGACCCCTCAGCGCCGTATATATATCTAGTACTGGGCAAGCGCGAGTGCTGGAAGTGTCACAAAGAGACCTCGGTCGCGGCCTTCGGCATTCCCTATCGAACCGATAACGACGAGAGCATCGCCATCGCGCACGCGCCCAACGAAGCCGGGTACATTGCCATCGACACGGCCAACGCCAACGCACTCGCCATCGTGCCCGCTCTTGGCTGCGTACCGGGCGAGATCCGCGACTACCTTCATAAGCGCTGCGGCTACAAGCCCGTAGGCGCGCGAGCCTCCAAAGCCCCGTCGCTCGGCAACACGTGCACCAGTTGCGACGCGCTGCAAGGCAGCCGCTATCTGTTCGAGGAGCCCTCGTCCCCGTTTGCCCTCACTGCCATCAACAAGCTGCCGGCACTGGAGTTTATACGCGTCGAAGTTGCCGGCGTCTTTGGCGTCCCGGCCACGCGTACCGACTTTGACCAGGCGCTCTTTACCTGGGCACGCGACCATCACGCCGAGTTCCACAAGCAACTCGGTGAGGGGATTTATTTGTAGAGGCAAAAGACACTCACAGCCAACTCCTCCGCATCACCTATCCCTCGTCGCCGGCGTCGTACACGATATCGAGGCCACAAACAGGGCATTTCTCCGGATACACCGGCATATGAACGCCCGTACGTTTCCTCACTTCGTCGCTGAACCTGTCACGTGCATCGATGAACCGAATGTCGAGACACGGTATTTGCGAGCCGCAGCAAGGGCAGGCGACGACAAACGACCCGCAATCAACTTCTACGCCCGGAAACATATTGTTGTCGATAAGGGCACACGGCAGTTTTCCGTACTTCCCCATCGCAATAT
Organism: Collinsella sp.; assembly: GCA_037277825.1. Classification (GTDB taxonomy): domain Bacteria; phylum Actinomycetota; class Coriobacteriia; order Coriobacteriales; family Coriobacteriaceae; genus Collinsella. The sequence goes on along the minus strand of JAYBEF010000028.1, from coordinate 4,080 downwards.
CGCCTCGCCAGCTCATACATGCCCCTTCTCGCTATACAAATCAGGAAGAGCATGCACCGGCGGGCGGGCGCGAGATTGCATCGCCACGCGATCCGATCAAACAACACGATCGTCAAAGAATGCCAAAGCCAAATACGCCAATACGGCAGAAGCCCCGCCTTTTCACGCTTCTTTTCCGAGCGATCGAACTCAATGCGATGGGCCTCAAGAAACACCGTATCGGGTCGCCACTGACGCTCATTCGGCTGCCTTAGCGTCGCACCCGCAAAGGAAGCGTAGTCGGTCTTATCCAGCAGGTACGATCCGCACAGCCGATATTCGCCGCAAACAGGCTCAAACGAAATCAGGTGAGCATCAAATAGGGAATGAAGATCGCGCCGAAGCAGAATGCCGTTGCTGGCAACCTGCGATTTGGGTCCCGAGTAATTCTCGATATGTGCAGCCTCCAGAGCTTCGCTGACGCCGCAGTCCGACACCGCGCAACGGCCATCATAGGCGGCAACGAGCTGTTTGCGGAACCATTGCTGCCCCAATCGCTCGCGCCTTAACGCATAGCGGACCTTTTCGTCGTCGGTCGTACCCTGTCCGGTAAACTCAATATCGACGGGCATGTGCTTCAGATAACTCATGTCGGGTGCAAAACGAGGGTCCGGTCCGCCTTTATGAACAGGACCGTGCAGAACAAACCATCCGTTTTCGGGCTCGAACCGCTCAACAAACGCAAGGCCGAGCACCTTGTAGCCCACCTCGGTTGCAAATATGACTCCGACTGGAACGCCACATTCCATGCAGTTGAGCATTTTACGGTTGTAATTCTGGTCTCGAAAACCAACGGTACCCGGCGCTTGAACCGAGTACTTAATGACCCACGTACCATCGTCCAAATAGAGCGGAGGCACATCGGTGTAGAAGCTCTTTTTAGAGTTATGGACCGAAAGCGCAAAGATCTTATTGGGATCTTGCTTCACCCGATCCTGGCCCGGCCAGAAGATCCCTGAATCCCGCGTTACGGGAAAGAAGTCCGAGCCAATTCTCAAACGATACTGATACTGAGGGCTATCTTCCTTGGTGTGGTGCGGAAGGCTGGTCCAAACGCCGCCGCGCTGTTCCTCACCCAGAAACCACTCCCATGCCTCAACGTATTCGGAAGGCACGAGACTGCAGGCACGGTCATAGCTTGGTCCATCCATCAACGGAACAGCAAGGTCAATGTCGTTCATCGCCAGCACCTACAACCATACGAACGCGAGTCATGCCCCTCAATAATATGGCCGAGAGTCAATTATTACGAGATCTCATTCCGCGATCGGCACGTCGTTGATGCTCTCGGTTTGCCGTTGGCGCGCTTGTACTCCGCTACCCCACTCCCCTGTATACTGATGTAGCACGTGTTTCATCCGAGCTTGTTGGGCCGGATTGTTCATGGGAGGGTCTTGTGGCTGCTTCGAATCCGCCTAAGGGAAGCGTTTCTTCTTCGTCCATCAAGCCGGTTACGCGCAAGGCCGTGCGTTGCCAGCGCGAGGTCGCTTGGCTTGTCACGCAGGCAGCAGGCAGACTCGTGGCGAGCACGGAGGACGTCAATGCTCCCACACCGAGCTTTGTGCTGGCAGCGGCGCTGAATCGAGTACGCCAGCTGGAACTCGTCGCACAAGAAGACGGCAGCCATCTTGGCTACCAGGACGCTATGGCGCCCGACCTGTTGACCTTTTGTCGCATGACCAAATTGCCCGCCGCGCCCAATACGCTTTCGGACGCAGGCTACATGTTTACGCTCTCGGGCGCGGACCTTATCCGCGACATCTATGCATACTGCAGCGAGCTCGCCGAGCGCCACGTCTTTGACGCGGCAGAAGTCAAACCGGGAAATGTCATCAAGCTGGTTCTTAGGCTGTTCTTGATGGACGGGTTCGGGACCATGCCGGCGTAAGCCGAGTCTTTAGCATCACCGTCGACTGAGCAACAACCGCTTTACCTTAGTGGACGCCAATTGAGGGTCGATTATTGGGTCGCCTCGTCCACTAACGCATTTATTCCACGCGCTCTGACAGTCGATACTTGCGGTTGCGGCTCGTCGCCGGCGCCGTGGGCTCAAGCTCGCCTTGAGCAATGAGCGCGTTGACGCGCGACCTAACCTGGGAAATTGTAAGCCCCGTGCGTTCTGCCAGCTCACGCGTCCCCAGCTCGCCGTAGTGTTTGAGTGCCGCCACAATTAAGCCCCCGCCATGATCGACCGGCTCGATCTTTGAACGGTAAAGTACGACCTTGAACCGATCGAACCCCGGGCAGAACAGGGGCTCGGCCAGACCATGCGCGCGCATGGCATCGATCATCATCGGGATGCCCGAGCCATTGCCCTCAGCCGGCGAACCTGCGCCATCCGGCAGCGGGACAATCGACATGAGTTTCACGAGCGTCGCGTTACGGCATCGGGAGCTGCCGTCAAACAAGTTCTCGCGAGTCTTTCCCCCGTAAAGGCCGCCAGGATTCGTCACCTCGACACGATCGTCAAAGACGTCGACGGCAATCGATTGTCCACAGAACCGATCCCCGTATTCTCGATGGATTACGGCGTTGGCGATTGCCTCGCGCAGAACCTCCTCGGGAATCTCAAGCGAGTCGACACGCGAGACACCTTGGACGGTCGAGGTTCGCCGCAAATTCTTGGCGACGGCTGCGACGGCATCCGAGATCATCTCGCCCAACGTTCCCTCACAGATTGTGCGGTCCATGAATCTCAGCGACCCCGCCATGCCCTTCTGAGTTCCCGCATGGACAGCCACGTCAATGAAGAGCTTGGGATAGAACTGCTGAGGGTAGGTGCCCACAACTAGAAGTCCAGCCTTGGTGACATTGCCCTGGGAATCAAGGATATTTAGGCGCTCCAGCTTCGTTTGTTTGTCCGGCGCGCCGCGCATTGCCCGGGGCGTCAACGAGAAAGCCCGATCTATCGTACGGTCGACCAGCGTCTCGTCGAGATTGTCCGCGCCCGCACCCGCCACCGCGTCGCGATCGCTCGGAGTCGCTCGACCGTATGACGCCAATGCGAGCACCTCGGTCGATGAAAGCGGCACATCTTTGTCATCGATGCGCTTGTAGCTGCCGCCCTGGGCGCCCCGCTCTATGACATAACAAGGCTTGCTCGACGGGTCGAGCTCCTCAATCGTGATGACCAGAACCACGGTGCCCTGGAGCTCCACGCGCTCAATGGTGTATTTGGGCGGATTGGCCAGCTTTCCGCGACCGCCGGCATCGCCCATGCCCGCCACGAATTGGTTGAGCACTTTCTCGGTCTCGAAGTTCTCAACCGGGACAAAACCTGCGCGCTCACTCACTCCGAGCACGATGGTTCCGCCGGCAGTGTTCGCGAATGCGCTCACCGTTTCCCACACGTCGCGGGAAAGCGTCGTGGCGCTCTCCTTCGCTTCGACGTTAAGATCATCCGAGCCCATACGCCTTAAAGACTCAAGCAGACCGGTCAGCTCGTTTTCGTTCATCTGCACGTCCTTTCGCTCGGTCCTGCAGAGAATGCCGCGGATAGATTTCCCTCGTCTCTCAGTTATCTCTCGTAATTATCTCTCATTTATCTCTCTATCTCTCGGCTTAGAGATAAGAGATAGATAGAGATGGAATGTCTACCATTTGCTTCATCTATACATATTTTTGCTGGTAGAACAATCGGTATTGAGACAATACCATGATTGCCTGTCTCTTTGCTGCTCAGTTATCTCTCATATTTTTCTCTCATCTTCCTGTCATCTTTCATATTAGAGACGAATGAGAGACGAGAGATACGCAAGTGATGGACGAGCGAGGATTTTCGGACGGTCGGATATCGAGAGTGGATATTTGGACGGTTTTTGGGGCTTTTGCGGCAAATTCCGTCCAAATATCCACTCTCGTTCGATAGGTATCCGGAAATCCTCGCTCGTCCGTCCGAATATCCACTCTCGTTTGGCGAGTGTCCAATTTTCCACGCTCGTGCGGCGGGCACGCGGGACCTTTACCCATTCCGCCGGCATCGTCTTCAGTTCGCCGCAGAGCCGCGGCCCCATATGGGTATACTCTCGAGGATTCGACTCG
>JAYBEF010000027.1:0-2922 GCA_037277825.1 Collinsella sp. | reverse complement strand
TATTGGTTGGAGTTGCCATGAGGGAGAAGCGCCCGGCGCTTGTCATCACGTTTCCTACCACGGCGGCCGCCATGGGTTGCGAGTCCCTGTGCGTCGAGCGCGGCCTTCCCGGGCGAACGATTCCCGTGCCCGGGGAGGTCGCTGCCGGTTGCGGTCTGGCGTGGAAGGCGTTGCCTGCCGATGAGGAGCTGCTGCGCGGCGAGCTTACCGCAGCGGGCGTTCCCACCGAGGGGTATACCGTGATTGATATGTGGGAGGTCGTGCGATGATCTACCTGGATAACGCGGCGACGACCATGCACAAGCCGCAGACGGTCATCGATGCCGTGACGCAGGCGATGTGCTCGCTCGGCAATGCCGGGCGCGGCGCTACGTCGGGTGCCCTCGATGCCGCTCGTACCATCCACGGCTGTCGCGCCAAGCTTGCGCACCTGTTGGGTTGCCCGCGGGCCGACCATGTTTGTTTTACGCCCAACTCCACCGCGGCCCTCAACACCGTCATCAATGGCGTGGTGCGCCCCGGCGACCGTGTGGTCACAACGGTGCTCGAGCACAACTCGGTGCTACGTCCGCTCAACCGCCTGGCGGCTGAGCAGGGTGTGACCGTTGATCATGCGGGCTGCGACGCGAACGGCGTGCTCGACTACGACGAGCTCGAGTGGTTGGTCACGTCCGGTACGCGTGCCGTGGTGGTGACGCATGCCTCCAATGTGACCGGCAACGCGGTCGACGTTTCGCGTGTTGCTGCCATCGCCCATGCGGCCGGCGCGCTGGTGATCGTCGATGCCTCTCAGTCTGCCGGTACGGCGCATATCGATATGCAAGCTGTGGGGCTCGACATTGTGTGCTTTACCGGCCACAAGGGGCTCATGGGCCCGCAGGGGACCGGCGGCCTGGCCGTGGCGGAGGGCATTGACGTGGCTCCGTGGGCCATGGGCGGCACGGGCGTACACAGTTTCGATGCGTTGCAGCCGCTTGAGTGGCCTACGCGCCTTGAGGCGGGCACGCTCAACGGCCACGGTATCGCCGGCCTTTCCGCTGGTCTCGACTTTATCGAGGCCCAGGGTGGGGTCGAGGCGATTGCGGCGCGTGAGCGCGCGCTTGCTGAGCGTTTCCTCGCCGGCGTTCGCGAAATACCCGGCATTGCGCTTTACGGTGCGTTTGACCAACCCGCGCGCTCGGCGATCGTGTCGCTCAACGTGGGTGATATCGACTCTGCCGAGATCTCGGACGCGCTCATGCAAGGGTGGGGGATTGCGACGCGCCCCGGCGCCCATTGCGCCCCGCTCATGCACCGTGCGCTGGGGACCGAGCGCCAGGGCGTCGTCCGCTTCTCATTTGGGTATTTCAACACGACCGAAGAAGTCGACACGGCTATCGATGCTCTGTGCGATTTAGCCTGCTAAAGCTGCTAGAGCGTATATACTTGCGGGACGGGTGTTTTTGCCCGTCCCATTTTTTGTTTCAACCCGAAAGGTGGACCCATGGCTTCATCCGCCCCGCGCGGTCTGCGCTCCGACCACGTCGTCACCGTCGGCATCGCCCTGTTCTCGATGCTCTTTGGCGCCGGCAACCTCATTATTCCGCCGCTGTTGGCGCTGCAGGCAGGCTCTGCCACGCCGGTCGCCATGCTCGGCTTTCTGATTGCCGCCATCGGCCTGCCTGTCATGGGCTTTATCGCTGTGGCGCTTGCCGGAACGGCGCGCGAGCTTGCCGGCCGCGTGCACCCCAAGTTTGGTGAGTTCTTTGTCGCGGCGGTCTATCTGGCCATCGGCCCGTGTCTGGCTATTCCGCGCACGAGCTCCACGGCCTTCGAGATGCTGGTGCCGCTGCTGCCCGAGGGCGTTTCGCTCGGCACGGCTCGCCTGGTGTTTGCCATCGGGTTCTTCGTGGTCGCGTTTGCGCTTACGTTGCGTCCGGGCGTCATCACGCGCGTGCTCGGGCGCATTACGGGACCCGCGCTCATTGCGCTCATCGTGCTGGTCGTGGGTGCTGCCGTGATCTCGCCGCTGGGACCGGCTGCCGCGCCTCAGGCTCCCTACGATGCAGGCGCCGCCGTGCAGGGCTTTTTGACCGGCTACCAGACCATGGACCTGCTTGCGTCGCTCGCCTTTGGCATTATCATCGCCGAGACCATCCACGAGCTGGGCGTTACCGATGACAAGCGCGTGGCCTTCGAGATTTCGCGTTCCGGTGTGATCGCCGGCGTGCTCATGGCCATCATCTACTGCGGCCTGGCGCTTGCCGGTATGCAGCTCGGCACGGTTATGCCCGACGCCACCAACGGCGCCGCGATCCTTGCGCGTTCGGCCTCTATGCACTTTGGCCTAGCCGGCACGGTTGTCGTCTTTGCGATTTTCTTCCTCGCCTGCATGAATGTCTGTATCGGCCTTATCAGCTGCTGCTCGCGTTACTTCTGCGAGACGTATGTGGTCGAAGGGGGAGCGGAGGCCTCCGAGGAGGCCATGCGCCGTCCCTTTGCGGTTCTCGCCTTTGTGTTCGCGGCGTTTTCGTGCGTGCTCTCCAACGTGGGCCTCGACGTGATCCTCATGTTCTCGGTGCCCATGCTCAACGCCTTGTACCCCGTCGCCATCGTGCTGGTGCTTATGGGCCTGGTGCATGGTTTTTGCGACGCGCATCCGCAGGTGTGGGTCTGGGTCGGCGGCGTGGTCGCGGTGCAGAGCGTAATCACTTCGGTCCGCGATGCGTTCTTTGCTGGCGCGTGGCTGCCGTTCGATGCGTTGCCGCTGGCAGATATCGGTGCTGCGTGGGCACCGGTTGCCGTGGCGGCGTTTGTGATCGGTCTGGTTCATAGCCAGTTTGTCACACATTCGAGGAGCTAGGGTTTCTGCGCTTGCACAGGCGGGAAGTCTCCCCTATAATTTCCTTCGCTTTGGGACACGCAAGGTTTAGACCTTAGCTG
>JAYBEF010000026.1:0-9241 GCA_037277825.1 Collinsella sp. | reverse complement strand
ATCTTGAGAGCCAGGATGCCGAGAAGGATATCTCGCTCTACATCAATTCGCCCGGCGGCGAGGTTTACTCCGGCCTGGCGATTCTTGACACCATGAACTTTATCAAGCCGCAGGTCTCCACCATCTGCGTCGGTATGGCTGCGTCCATGGCCGCCGTGCTGCTTTCGGCCGGTGCTAAGGGCAAACGCTTCTGCCTGCCGCACTCCAAGGTCATGATTCACCAGCCCAGCGGCGGTGCCCAGGGCCAGCAGACCGAGATCGAGATCGTGGCCGAGGAGATCAAGAAGACTCGCCGCGAGCTCAATCAGATCCTGTCCGATGCCTCGGGCCAGCCCATTGAGAAGGTCCAGGCCGACACCGAGCGCGACAACTACCTGACCGCTGCCGAGGCCCTCGACTACGGCCTGATTGACCGTATTGTCACCTCGCGCGATCTCGCCGCGAAGGACGCCTAGGATGGCAGGTAACATGCAGGACAACTTTGACGAGAACGGCAACCCCATCCGCTGCTCCTTTTGCGGAAAAGAGCAGGGGCAGGTTCGCCGCCTTGTAAAGGGTCCGACCAACATCTTTATCTGCGACGAGTGCGTTGCCGCCTGCTCCGAGATTTTGGAGGAGTCGCTGGCTTCGGACTTTATGGACGCCGCCCGCAACGGCAAGCTGCCGGGCTTCCTCAACGACCACGGTCAGGCTGCATCCCAGCCCGCCGTGGACCCCGAGACCGAGGGCTTTGAGCTCGAGGACGACCGTCAGGTCATCACGCACGTGCCGACGCCGCACGAGATCTATGACGAGCTTTCGGCCTATGTAATGGGCCAGGAGGACGCCAAGCGCGCCATGTCGGTTGCCGTGTACAACCACTATCGCCGCGTGATCGAGGGCGGCGCTGCGGTGTCTGCCTTTGATGACGACATGGGCTCGCAGTTCGATGACGATATGGACGAGGTAGAGCTCGCCAAGTCCAACATCCTGCTGCTCGGTCCCACCGGTACCGGCAAGACCCTGTTGGCCCAGACGCTCGCGCGCATCCTCGAGGTGCCGTTTGCCATCGCCGATGCCACCGCGCTCACCGAGGCCGGCTATGTGGGCGAGGACGTGGAGAACATCCTGCTCAAGCTCATCAATGCTGCCGATGGCGACATTGAGCGCGCGCAGGTGGGCATTATCTACGTGGACGAGATCGACAAGATCGCCCGCAAGGCCGAGAACCTCTCCATTACCCGCGATGTTTCGGGCGAGGGCGTTCAGCAGGCGCTGCTTAAGATTCTTGAGGGCACGGTGGCCAGCGTTCCGCCCACCGGGGGCCGCAAGCATCCCCAGCAGGAGCTGCTGCAGATCGACACGACCAACATCCTGTTCATTTGCGGCGGTGCCTTTGTGGGTCTGGACAAGATCATCGCCGATCGCGTGGGCAACAAGGGCGTGGGCTTTAACTCCGAGATCGCCGGCCCCACTTCGGTCGACGAGAACGACCTGCTGCGTCAGGTGCTTCCGCAGGACCTCAACGCCTTTGGCATGATCCCCGAGTTTGTGGGACGTACGCCCGTCGTCACCCAGACGCAGGCGCTTGACGAGGACGACCTGGTGTCGATCCTGACCGAGCCCAAGAACGCCGTGGTGCGTCAATACCGTAAGATGTTCCAGCTCGAGGACGTTGAGCTTGAGTTTGAGGACGCCGCCCTGCACGAGATCGCCCGCATGGCGCTCGCCCGCAAGACCGGCGCCCGCGGCCTGCGCTCCATCTGCGAGGACGTTCTGCAGCAGACGATGTTCGACCTGCCCAGCGAGGAAGGCGTTTCCAAGGTCGTTGTGACCGAAGCCTCCGTAAAGGGCGAAGAGCAGCCCCAGCGCATCTACGGCTAAACCAGCCAAAAACGTGCTTGCAAATAGCCTCTGACCATCCGTGGTCGGAGGCTATTTTATATATACGCAATAACCCCAACTACCTGTGTTATTCTGTGTGTTTGTTTAAGCCTCAGCGAAGTCATATCAGACTGAAGTAATCGATACCTAAGGGGAGGAATGCAGGCCCTGGTGGGCCTACATTCCTCCCCGGCGGGACAGGGAGAGATATATGGAAGAGATGCCCAAGATCTACGATCCGTCGACCAGCGAGCCGGCGATCCTGCAGAAGTGGCTCGACGGCGGCTACTATAAGCGCCGCGAGGGCGTGGGCGACTGCACCGTCACCATTCCGCCTCCCAACGTGACCGGCAAGCTCCACATGGGCCACGCCACCGACGACTCCATCCAGGACGCCATCATCCGTATGGCTCGCATGCGCGGCAAGTCCACGCGCTGGGTGCTCGGCACCGACCACGCCGGTATCGCCACGCAGACCAAGGTCGACAAGAAGCTCAAGAGCGAGGGCATCAGCCGCCTGGAGATCGGCCGCGACAAGTTTGTCGACGCCTGCTGGGATTGGACCCACGAGTACGGCGGCATCATCGTCGAGCAGATCAAGCGTATGGGCTGCTCCGTTGACTTCGATAACGAGCGCTTTACCATGGACGAGGACTACGCGCAGGCCGTGCGCAAGGTCTTCTGCGACTGGTACCACGACGGTCTGATCTACCGCGGCAAGCGCATCGTCAACTGGTGCCCCAACTGCACCACCGCCATCTCGGACGACGAGGCCGAGTACAAGGACGAGAAGGGCCATCTGTGGCACCTGCGCTACCCGCTGACCGAGCCGGTCAACGGCCAGGACTACATCGTCGTCGCCACCACGCGCCCCGAGACCATGCTCGGCGACACGGGCGTCGCCGTTTCCCCGAAGGATCCCGAGAAGGCCGCCTTCGTGGGTAAGACCGTCAAGCTCCCCATCGTCGATCGCGAGATTCCCATCTTTGAGGATTGGCATGTCGACGCCAACTTCGGTTCCGGCTTCGTTAAGGTTACTCCGGCCCACGATCCCAACGATTACGCCATGGGTCAGGCCCACGACCTTCCGCAGATCAATATCTTCGACGAGCACGCGGTGGTCGTCGAGGGCTATGGCGAGTTCACCGGCATGACCCGCGAGGAGTGCCGCGAGGCGGTCATCAAGTGGTTCGACGAGCACGGCCTACTCGATCACGTCGAGGAGCACGACCACTCCGTCATGCACTGCTACCGTTGCGACGCCGCGCTTGAGCCGTGGCTGTCCGAGCAGTGGTTCGTGGCCGTCGACAAGCTCAAGGGGCCGGCGCTCGACGCCGTCAACTCCGGTAAGGTCACCTTCCACCCCGCGCGCTGGACGCAGACCTACACCACTTGGATGGAGAATCTCAAGGACTGGTGTATTAGCCGCCAGCTGTGGTGGGGCCACCGCATTCCCGTGTTCTACTGCGAGGACTGCGGCTGGGAGGACGCCCTTACCGAGGACACCGATGTGTGCCCCAAGTGCGGCGGTCATCACGTGCATCAGGACGAGAACGTGCTGGACACCTGGTTCAGCTCGCAGCTGTGGACCTTCGCCACGCAGGGCTGGCCGCAAAAGCCGGAGCTGCTCGAGGGCCATCATCCCACGACGGCGCTCGTCACCGCGCGCGACATCATCGCGCTGTGGGTCGCCCGCATGGTCATGAGCTCGCTGTACTTCCTGGACGAGGTGCCGTTTAAGGACGTCGTCATCTACCCGACGATCCTTGCCAAGGACGGCAGCCGCATGTCCAAGTCCAAGGGCAACGGCGTTGACCCCATGGACCTCATCGGTATGTACGGCGCCGACGCCATGCGCTACAACCTTCTTACGCTGTGCACCAACAACCAGGATGTTAAGTTCGACGCGAACATCGACAAGAAGACCAAGAAGCTCATCGACAGCCCGCGTACCGACCAGGCCAAGAGCTTTGTGACTAAGATCTGGAACGCCAGCCGCTTCCTGCTCATGAACATGGAGGGCTACACGCCCGGCGAGCCCGTCGTGGAGACGCCGGCCGACGCCTGGATGTTCAGCCGCCTGGCCAAGGCCGTTAAGATGGTCACCGAGGGTATTGAGAACTACACCTTTGGCGATATGGCCCGCGGCGTGCAGCAGTTCTTCTGGAACGAGGTCTGCGACTGGTACGTCGAGGTCACCAAGGCCCGCTTGAAGGGCGAGGGCCGTCTGCAGGCTCAGCGCAACCTGATCTTTGTGCTGGATACCTCCATTCGCCTGATGCACCCGCTCATGCCGTTTGTCACCGAGGAGATTTGGGACAACATGCCGGCCAGCGTGCTCGACCTGGATGCCGAGGGCAACGTCGACCGCGCCGAGGCGCTCATGATTGCCAAGTGGCCCGAGCCCGCCGATTACGCCAAGTATGTCGACGAGGACGCCGAGCGCGCGTTTGAGCTGTGCCGCGCCGTCGTTTCCGCCGCCCGCGCCACGCGTTCGCGTTATCGCTTGAGCCCCAAGGCCGAGCTCGACGTGGTCGTGCGCGCCGGTGCCGAGGATATCGAGAAGCTCGAGAGCCTGCGCTCCACGATTGAGCCGCTGGCCAACACCGCTTCGCTGGTCATGGGTACCGACGTTGAGAAGCCGGCCGCGAGCATCGCCGTGGTCGACAGCGGCGTCGAGGTCTTTGTGGTGCTCGAGGGCAAGGTCGATCTTTCGGCCGAGAAGGCGCGTCTTGAGAAGGAGATCGCCGCGGCGCAGAAGGAGCTCGCCGGCTGCGAGAAGACGCTCGCCAACGAGGGCTTTGTGGCCAAGGCCGCGCCTGCGGTGGTCCAGAAGAAGAGGGACCGTGCAGCTGAGCTCAAGGAGATCCTGGCGGCGCTGACTGCTCAGGTTGCTGACTTCTCGTAAATTGCGCTGAGGGGCGCGTCCCGACGCTTTGCTCGCTACTGCGGACAGTCCTGCGCAAGACGGACAGCACATTAAGTGCTGTCCTTTGCGTGCGGAACTTGTATCGAGCAAAGCGTCGGGCCGCTCCTAGTGCGGTTACGTGGTTGTTTGCATCTGGTAGGTTAGGGCCACTGGGTTGTGGCCTTGATCTTGCTGCAAAGCGGTGTTTGGCTGATATTTTGAATGGGAGGGGCTCGTTGTTGATTCGGGCCTCTTTTTATGTTGAGGGGACTTTGGGTTATGGCTAAGCGTTCTGGGTCGTATTCTGTGCCGTTCTCGTTTGAGTTGCTTTCGTTTGATGAGGCTGTGGGGCTTGCTGCTGATACGGGGCGGATTTCTGGGGATGCTGGTCCTCTGCTTGAGACGGTTGTCGATATGCTCGATGAGCTGGGGCGTCCGGACGAGTATTTCGATTGCATCCAGGTTGCCGGTACCAATGGCAAGACTTCGACTACGCGTTTTTCGGCTGCCATTCTTCGTGGTGAGGGGCTCAAAACCGCGCTGTATACGTCGCCACAGCTGGTGCGCTATCCCGAGCGCATGGAGGTTGATGGGTGCGTCGTGAGCGACGAGGCCTTTGCCCATGGCGTTTCGGCAGCTGTCGAGGCGGGGCATCGCGTGAATGCGCGCCGTGTGGCGGCAGGGGAGCGCGCCTATACCATCACACCGTTTGACCTGCTGACGGCTGCTGCACTTGTAGTGTTTGCCGAGGCTTGCGTGGACGTAGCCGTGCTTGAGGTTGGCATGGGCGGGCGTTGGGACGCCACGAGTGCGACCGATCCCGTCGCCGTTGCCATTACGGGCATTGGGCTCGATCATACACGTATTTTGGGCAACACGCTCGAGGCCATTGCGGGGGAGAAGGCTGCGGTTATTAAGCCTGGGCGCTTTGTTGTTTTGGGCGAGGGTACGCATGAGGCGAGCGTTCAGCGCGTGATGGATGCCCGTTGCCGTGAGTGCGGTGTGGTGCCGCTCGTGGTGAACCATGCCACAACCAAGGTTCCGGCACACGTGGGCGACACGGTTGAGTTTAGCTGCACCACGCCGCGTGCGATCTATACGTCAAGCATGGTTAAGCCGGCCTACCAGCCGCAGAATGCTGCGTGCGCGATTATGCTGTGCGAGGGGTATTTGGGCCGCGAGCTCGACCACGATGCGCTGGATGCATCGCTTATGGGCTGCCCCACGCCGGGTCGTTTTGATGTGCTGGGGACCGATCCGCTCAAGCTGATCGACGCCTGCCATAACCCTCAGAGCTGCGAGAACTTTGTGAGCGCGCTGGACGAGATAGATCCGTGCGTCGAGAATCGCCCCACGCTGCTGTGCGCCGCACTGGCCGACAAGGATGTGGCCGGTATTGTCGATGTTCTGATTCCGGCCTTCCCGCGTGTGGTCGTAACCCAGACCGATTCCGATCGCGCCCTGCCGGCAGAGGAACTTGCTGCCCTGGTGGACGCCAACAAGCTTGCCGGTGTGTACCCTAGCGTGCCCGAGGCTCTCGCGGCTTTTGACGCCGTGGGCGAGTCCTTCGTTGCCGCCGGCACCATCACCCTAGCCGGCGAAGTAGCCGGCCTGCTGCGCTAGCCCATCCCCTCATCAGTTGCGGTGAAATAGTTCCTGTTTTTGGGTTCTAGCAGCCCATCCAGGAACTATTCCACCGCAACTTAGTTTGGGGGCTTGGGGACCAGGCTAGTCTAGGCGGAATGGGTCGTGAGGGTAGGCGTTGAGAATCTCGACGCCCTTCTCGGTCACCAGGGCCAAGTCCTCGATGCGGACGCCGGTGCGGCCGGGGAGGTAGATGCCCGGCTCGATGGAGAACGTCATGCCCGGCTCTACGACCTGCTCGTTGACGAGTGAGACGTCGCCCGGCTCGTGGTCTTGCAGACCGATCGAGTGTCCCAGGCGGTGCGTAAAGTACTGCCCATAGCCCGCATCCTCAATCACGTCGCGCGCGGCGCGGTCCAGGTCGCACATGCGCACATCCGGTGCAATGAGCGCCTCGGCGGCCTCGTTGGCGCGGCGCACGATGTCGTAGATGCGCGCCGTCTCCTCGTCCGGCTCGCCCCAAAAGAACGTGCGCGTCATGTCCGAACAGTAGTTGCAGCGGCGTCCGCCAATGTCGAACAGCACCACGTCGCCACGCTTGAGCACGGTGTCGTCGGGTTCGTGGTGCGGGTCGCCGGCGTTGGCACCAAAGCTCACGATGGGCGAAAAACTAAAGCCCTCGCAGCCGTGCTTGCGATACAAGCCGAGCATCTGGTCGGCAATCTCGCGTTCCGTCACGCCTTCGTGGACGAGCTTGATGGCATCGGCCATCACGGCGTCGTTAGCGGTCGAGGACGCGCGCATGAGCTCCTGCTCGGTGGCATCCTTGTGGGTGCGCGCTGCGGTGACGGCAAAGTCACCCAGGAAAAACTCGCTCGTAGCATGGCGCTCCATGAGCGGCATCAAAAAGCCGGAGCGCATGACGGTGTCGATGCCGAGCGGTTTGGTCGGATCGATTTCGCGAGCGATGGCATCGGCCACGACGTCGGTATCGGTGTGGTAGGCAACGCGGGCATTGTCATACTCGGGCAGCTGATGCAGAGCGTTGACCAAGATCACTGGCTCGTTACCGCGTGCGAGCAGCACGCCGCAAAAACGCTCGAACATATCGGCATAAAAGCCGGTCAGGTAATAAATCGACCACGGGTCGTTTACGAGCAGCTGTGCGCCGGGGTGCTGAGCCTCGAGCGCATCGAGCACGCGCGCCACGCGCTGGTCATCGACATGTGCCATGAAACATCCTTTCGCTAGGTTGCCACCATGGTATCCCATGCCCGGCAGCTAGGGACGTTCCTTTTATGCCGGCACTTTGGGACACTCCATGGCGAGCCTGGCAAGCGCGCAGGAAAAAGTAGTCATAAGAGGCCCGTCCCAAATGGGCTGGCTTCAAAAGTATGGCGGATTACGGGGCTGGACCTGTATTACTTGACCATGGGAAAAATCACGAAATTAAAACCGCAGGTAGACGGCTTATCAAAAATCGAAAATTGCCGGTATGGATGGGGGTCTCCGAATCAGTCCCGTAATCCGGCATAGTTTTGAATTGGAACTAAAGTAGGCACAAGCTAAATACCGATTCCAAGGATAGTTGCGGTGGAATAGTTCCTGGATGCCGGGGTTGGGCGGAAATCAGGAACTATTTCACCGCAATTGAGGTGGGACTGGGTGGATGTCGGGGTAGCTAAAAGAGCCCCGTCCTAAATTAGCTGCTTAGGTTGGGTCGATGTCCATGCTGGCGGCGAGGTCGATGTTGGTGCCGAGGAGGTCTTCCAGAACGACGTCGCCCATGCGGATGGGGGCGTCGACGACCACGCCGCGGATGAGGTCCATGGCTTGAGCGTGGAGCGTCAGCGGGATGGCTTCGGCCGTGCGCACGGGCAGCAGCGCCTCATCGCCGCCGGATACAGCCACGGTGGTGGTGAGCACGCGCATGGGGCAGGTGAGTTCTTGGTGCGCGAACTTGTCGCCGCGCGGGCAGCTGTTGCCGGTTACGAAGCGCACCGCTGCCACGGCACCGTTGGCATCGCGCTCCACCTCTACGGTCAGGAGGCACTCGGATGGGCATGTGGTGCAGTTGAACTGCAGCGTCTCGGTCACATTCGTGCTCATGGCCTTACGCCTCCTCAACGGGATCGACGGACAGGATAATCTCGCTAGCACTTAGGTCGAGTGCGCGCTGAATCACTTTTGCCGGCAGCGGGAAGCTTTCCATGACGCTCGGCTTAAATGCACGGACCTTGCCTGCGAACAGTTCCTCGCCGCCAGCGAGAATGCGCACGCGGGCGGCGTCGACCGGTTGGCGCACGCGGAAGTTGAGCTTGGTGAGCGTCACAGCCGTTATGCGTCCCGGCAGCGCGTATCCCGCGATACCGGCGGGGGAGACCGTGAGCTCGCAGGCCGTGTCCGCAGCGCTCGCCCCGGCGTCGCCGCCCAACGCCCACGCCGCCGCAGCCGCACCGGCGCGCTCGGACTCGGTCGTCACGTTGTCGGCCAGGTCGTGCACGTGCAGCACGTTGCCACAGGCAAAGATGCCCGGCACGCCCGTCTGCAGACTCTGGTCAACTACGGCGCCGCGCGTGCGCGGGTCAAGCTCCACGCCTGCGGCAACCGAAAGCTCGTTTTCGGGAATCAAGCCCACCGAAAGCAGCAGCGTGTTACACGGAACGATGCGCTCCGTCCCGGCAATGGGCGCCAGGCGTTCGTCGACCTGGCTTACCTCGACGGCTTCCACGCGGTCGTGCCCGATCACGCGTGTGACGGTGGTGGACAGGTGCAGCGGAATTCCAAAGTCGTCCAGGCAGTTCTTGACGTTGCGGCGCAGACCGTTGGCGTACGGCATGAGCTCGTACACGCCCTCGACGGAAATCCCCTCGAGCGTGCAGCGGC
>JAYBEF010000025.1:0-9115 GCA_037277825.1 Collinsella sp. | reverse complement strand
TGACGCCCGATTCTCTGGGAGAGAATGACTTCCGAGATGACGAGGCACACGTTGAAACAGTAGCGGTCCTAGAGCGCCGCTAACCAACCCCGGTAGATTTTTGGGACAAGAAAGGGGGCGGCCCGTCTGGACCGCCCCCCCCTTCGTTGGGCATATGAGTCTCGTTACATCCCCTTGCGCAGGTCGCATACGCCGGCTGCCGCCATCTCGCGCAGCAGCGTCTCGCGGTCGCGCGTCACGATCAGGTCCAGCGGGAAGTGAATCTCGTCGAGCAACTTGCGGGCGTGCTCGAGCTTGCCAATGGCCATACCAATGTGGGCATCGGTCGACACACCAATACCCACGCCCAGCTCGGCGCAGCGCTCGGCAATCTTGCGGCATACGGCCCAATGCTCAGTGTCGGCACCGTGCTCAAGACTATGGTTATTGATCTCAATGATCTTGTGCTTGGCCTTGGCCGCCAGCAGCACCTCATCGATATCGAACGGCACGCCCGAACGACCCGTATGCCCAAGCATGAACACCTTGGGATGTTCCAGGGCATTGATATACATCTGGGTCGTTTGGGCGAGCGTCGCGCCTTCGGCAAACTGCGGATTATGCACGCTTGCCACCAAATAATCCAAATTACGCGTCACCAAATCGAACAGTGAATGCTGACGGCTGTACGAATCGCCGGCAATATCGAGCGTGACAAGAGTGTCCTCGCCAAACAGGCTTCCGTCCAGCGAAACGATATCGGCCTCGGCACCACGCAGCACCAGCACGCCGCTCCAAATGCGCGGCCAGATATCCTGGTTGACAAAGAACTGGTAACTGCGCAGGTCATTGGGGCAAGCCGTAACCATAGAGCTCAAATGGTCGGCAGATCCGAGCACCTGCAGACCACGCTCTGCCGCCCAGTACACATTCTCCTCAATGGTCGAATATGCATGCGCAGAGAACATCGTATGGGTATGAATGTCACAAGAAAGCAGGTAGGGCATCAGGTCTCCTTATCTGGCACGGCCGTCGCTTATATTCATTGTACGCATAGCCTTCGATAGTCGTAAAACCACTCCATCCCAAAGACACAACGTCCATGACAACGGGGTCCGGCTTAACACCAAACCCCGTTTCACGTAAAACATTGTAGGCAGAGCGCTTTACTTTTAACGATACTCGTCCGCCAACTGTTTCCAAGCGGGTAGCGAATTGACAATCGTTTCGTAGCTCACGCAATAGCCCAGGCGGAACCAACCCGGCATACCAAAGCTGTCCGAGGGAACCGCAAGCAACTCATACTTCTTTGCGCGCTCACAGAACGCATTCGCATCGGGCTCCAACGCTTTCACCCATAGGTAGAACGCGCCATCCGGCTCAACATAGGTGTAGCCATACTCCGCTAGTGCGTCGGTAAGCGCGGTGCGGTTGCGCGCATAGGCCTCGACATCGCTCGGCTCATCGATGCAATCGATGATTACGCGCTGGAAGAGTGCCGGTGCGCATACAAAACCCAGCGTACGGGCAGCGCCCGCAACAGCCGGCATCAGACGGGCAGCCTGCGGATTGGTGTTGGGAACCAAGATCCACCCCACGCGCTCACCCGGCAGCGACAGCGACTTGGAATACGAGTAGCACACGATGGTGTGCTCGTAGATCGAGGGCACCCAAGGCACCTCGGCACCGTACACGATCTCGCGGTACGGCTCATCCGAGATGAGCATAATCGGATTCTCGGGATCGCGCTGAGCGTTGGCCTCGCGCAGAACATTGGCCAGTCGCGTCAGCGTGTCGCGCGTATACACGGCGCCGGTCGGGTTATTCGGCGAGTCGATGATGACGGCAGTCGTCTTATCGGTAATCGCCTTGAGCACGTTGTCCACACTCAGCTGGAACGTATCTTCATTGGCGAGCGCCTCAACACACGTACAGCCGGCTTTCTCAATCCACACGCGATACTCCGGGAAGTACGGTGCAATGACGATAACCTCATCGCCCGGGTTCGTAACGGCGTTGAGCGTGCAGGTGAGCGAAGCCGCGGCGCCCACGGTCATAAAGACATCCTTGCCCTCATAACTCGTACCAAAGCGGCGGTTGAGCGACTCAGCCACGGCGGTACGGCACTGCGGCAGGCCCGGTGCGGGCGTGTATCCGTGCAGCTGGTCACTCGGCAGCTCCAAGGCCTTCTTAATGGACTCCGCCACGGCAGCGGGCGCCGGAACGCTCGGGTTACCCAGCGAAAAATCGAATACATTTTCCGCACCAATCTGCGCCTTGCGCTCAAGGCCATAGCTAAAAATCTCGCGGATGATGGAGCTTTCCGCACCGCGAGCATACATAGTTTCGTTGATCATCTGTTCCCCTTTCACATAGGCGCTATTGTACGCTTTAGCCGAGCACAGTGCCGCAGCAATGTTGATTGGGGACAGACTTAAATGCGTGAAAACGCTCATTTAAGTCTGTCCCCAATCAACAGACAGCCCCATATCGCTCAAAAGAAAAAGCCTCCGCAGGTTTCCCGGCGGAGGCTTTTGTTAGAAGGACTATTTGTCGGTGTCGGTATCAGCGTTGACGGCACAGTCATCGCCGGCGTCATCGGATGCGGCTTCGGTATCTTCCTGCATGGCCGCCTGCGCAAAGGCCGCGGCATCAGCCGCCAGCTCCTCCTCGCTCATACGAGGCGCGCGCTTCTTGGTCGGCATGCCGGCCGCCTTGGCATTGCGCTCCTCCTTGGCCGCCAGGATATCGCCCTCGCGCTCAAGGTAGGCATTCCACTCGTTGTCGAGCAGGGCGTTCACGGCGTCGCCCTCGACGGTCTCGCGCTCAAGCAGCACCTTCGCCATCAGATCAAGCTGATCGCGACGGGCGTCCAGAATCTCGACCGCACGACGATGGGCCTCACGCATAATGCGCTGAACCTCGATATCGATGCGGCGCGCCGTCTCCTCGGAGTAATCCTGGTGATCGGCGTAATCGCGACCAAGGAACACCTGATGTTGCGCCTCGCCAAACACTTGCGTGCCCAGCTCCTCGCTCATGCCCAGGCGCGTGACCATCTCGCGCGCCATCTTGGTTGCGCGCTCCAGATCGTTGCTCGCGCCCGACGTAATATCATCGCACATGAGCTCCTCGGCAACGCGACCGCCCAAGAACACGGCGAGCTCGTCGAGCATCTCGTTCTTGGTCTTGAGGAAGTGGTCCTCCTGCGGAAGCTGCAGCGTGTAGCCCAGCGCCTGGCCGCGGCTGACGATCGAGATCTTGTGGACCGGATCGGAGTGCTCCAGGATGTGGCCCACCAGGGCATGACCGCTCTCGTGGTAGGCAATCGTGGTGCGCTCGGCCTCGGTCATCACGCGACCCTTGCGTTGCGGTCCGGCAATCACGCGCTCCATCGACTCCTCGACCTCGTCCATCGAGATCACGGAACGATGACGGCGAGCGGCCAGCAGCGCAGACTCGTTGAGCAGGTTCGCCAAATCGGCACCAGTAAAGCCAACGGTCATCTGGGCGAGCTTCTCAAACTTAACGTCCTCGTCCATCGGCTTGTTCTCGGCATGCACACGCAAGATCTGCTCGCGGCCCTTCACATCCGGACGGTCGACCGTAACCTGACGGTCAAAACGGCCGGGACGCAGCAATGCCGGATCCAGGATGTCAGGACGGTTGGTCGCAGCGATCAGGATGACCGACTCGCTTTCCTCAAAGCCGTCCATCTCGACCAGCAGCTGGTTGAGCGTCTGCTCGCGCTCGTCGTGACCGCCGCCCAAGCCAGCTCCGCGCTGACGTCCCACGGCATCGATCTCATCGATGAAGATGATCGACGGGGCCTGGGACTTGGCCTCCTTAAAGAGGTCACGCACACGGCTGGCGCCGACACCTACGAACATCTCGACAAAGTCGGAACCCGAGATGCTAAAGAACGGCACGCCCGCCTCGCCGGCAACGGCCTTGGCCAGCAGCGTTTTACCGGTGCCCGGAGGGCCAACCAGCAACACGCCACGCGGGATCTTGGCGCCCAGCTTGCGATAGCGATCCGGATCGCTCAAAAAGTCACGGATCTCCTCGAGCTCCTCGACTGCCTCGTCCACGCCGGCAACGTCTTCAAACTTGACCTTGGGGCGTGTGGCCTCGTTGGTCTTGGCGTTGGTCTTGCCAAACTGCATGTTCCTGTTGTTGGCGCCCATCATCTGGCGCATAAAGTAGAACATGATGGCGATAAGGGCGATCGTCGGAAGCACACTCATCGCCAAGTCGCCCCAAAAATCGGGATCGTTGGTGTTGACGATGTACTTGGTATCGGGGTGCTCCGCCATGAGCTCGGCAAGCGAATCGGAGCCGACATAGGTCGAGGAGAAGCTCTTGAGCTCGCTCGTATCGCCCTTGTCCTTCTTCGTCTTCCAGTAATGACCCGTCACGCTTCCGTCTTGAACCGTATAGGTCAGATCTTCGACGCGATCCTGCTTGATGGCGCTCACCATCTCGCTCGTCGCGAGCTTAACGGTATTGCTGGAATTGGCAAAGCCGGAGCCCATGTTAAAGAAGGCGTAGCCCAGAAGCGCGCAAGCCAAAATAAAATACAGCCAGCCCGTACGCGTGGGCTTCTTGCCTCCGGGCATCCCCGGGATCTTAGGCTCCCGGGGAGTCTGGGAATTGTTATCGTTATGGTCGTCGGGCATCTTACGAATAAACCTCCGGTTTCAAAATGCCCAGATACGGAAGGTTACGATAGCGCTCGGCATAGTCGAGGCCGTAGCCCACCACAAAGGCATCGGGGCAATGGGTTCCAACATACTTGGGCGTGATGGCCGAGACGCGGTCCTCAACGTCCTTCCACAGGAAGGCGGCGACCTCCAGAGAAGCGGGCTTGCGGCTCTCGAGGTTCTTCATCAGATACTTGAGCGTCAGGCCCGAGTCCAGAATGTCCTCGACGATCAGCACGTCGCGACCGCGGATGTCGATATCCAGGTCCTTAATGATACGCACGATACCCGAGGACTTCACACCGTCGCCATAGCTCGAAACAGCCATGAAATCGATGTTGGTCGGTAGCTCAATCTTGCGCATCAGGTCGCCCATAAAGACAACGGCACCGCGCAGAACCGCGATCAGCACCAGATCCTTACCCGCGTAGTCGCGAGTGATCTCCTCGCCCAGGCGAGAAACGATGCCGTCGATATCCTCCTGCGTAAACAGAACCTTCTCGATATCCGGATGTTGAGAAGCCATGACAACCCTTTCTTGTGCTTAATCGCCCACACACCGCCGTATGGACGCGAACTACACATTCTAGCAGCGCACGGGGTATATTTTCCAGCCCGCGCACCATCAGCGCGGGAATACCGTCAACGCCGCACAGAACAGCTGGTGCGAGGGGCTAATCCGCGTCAACCACGCGAAGCAGATAAGCCACACGCGTCGCCGCCGTGCATTTAAAACGTTCGTCCGCGCGAACTCCGGCGACCCACACCACGGCACCTCCCGGCGCCGTCCTCACCACGGGCACGCCGGCGCGCTCGGAAACGGGAATGCGAGCCTCGCCTAGCAAGTCGGATACCTTCTTGCTTCGGCCACTCATTCCTAACGGGCACATCACGTCTCCCGGTGCGGGACCGTCCACCCACAGGCGTGCCAATCGCGCCTCGGCAGGGATCTCGCCACGCGAGCCCGCCAGGATCCGCTCACTATCGCTGTCGGCAAAACCCAGGGCAGCCGCGTCTACCAAAGCTGTCACTTCCCCGGCAGCCGCAAGCTCACGGGCGCGGCGCACGATATCGCATCCCGGCTCAACGGCCATCGGCTCTGCGACCAGCATGCGCCCCCCGCCCAACGGCAAACGACCGGGTATGGTAATCCAGTCCGCAACCAGCCCCTCACGAGCCGCCGGCGCCTTAAACGCTAGCATGCCAAACTCGACGCGCGCGTCAATTCCCGCCGGAAGCGTGACCGAGCCTGTGCCTTCGGCAACGCAGGAAAGGACTCGCTCCACATGTCGCATCTCTGGACGAGCGCCCGGATCGATGCGTTTGATCGCCAGTCGCACGATGCGCCGCGCGATTACCACCTCGGCCGCAGCAAGGCGCCTGGCATCGAGCACCAGCGCGCCCGCCGCCTCTTTGCGCAAGCAGCTTCGAAACGCTTGTGCCGACAGCTGGGATAGAAACGCATCTTCGTCACCCAAGATCTCACAGGCGGCGCCAATCGTCTTGCACACGCTCGCATTACGCTGCGCCACCACCGGCATTACCCGATGGCGCACGTAGTTTCGCAGATACGAGATATCCTCATTGCTCTCGTCTTCACGCCACGGCTGACCATGTACCTGTAGATAGCCCACGAGCTCGCCATGAGTTAGGTCGAGCAAGGGACGCACCACGATATTCCTCCGGCGAGGAATGCTCGATAGACCAGCGGGCCCCGAACCCTTAATCGCGTTCATCAAAAACGTTTCCGCGCGATCCGAAGACGTGTGCGCGGTGCAGATACGAGCCGCCGTTCGCGGTGCCCCCGTCTGGGCGCAGAGTTCGCGAACATACCTCCGCGCCGCGGCATAGCGCACCTCGCGGGCCGCGGCCTCAATATTGCCCGACTCCCCATCAAAATAAGCGTGCTCCACACACAGCGGTAAACCATATTGCGCGCAGAGCTCACGCACAAAGGCCTCGTCGCCATCGGACGCCTTGCCGCGCAGATGATGGTTTACATGCAGCACATGCAGGCGCTCGCGAGCAATGGGGGCAACACCGCGTCCGTCTTGGATATCCAGCTTTGATGTGCACGCCATAAGAAGCAGTGCCGTCGAGTCCGCGCCGCCTGATACCATGAGCACGACAGGAGCTGCCTGCTGCCTCGTCCGGGTCTCATCGACTGCCCCAGGCACGGCATGGTGTCCGTAATGCTGTGATACCGTTGGCATTCGCTTCCTCCTTTATTCGTCCGCACCCATTGTATCCTTTGGAATCTTATGTCTTGCCTGCACCTTCATATCCTCGGCAGTGGCTCTAAAGGCAACTGCGCACTCATCGAGGGCCCGCAGGGGCTCATTATGGTCGATGACGGACTGTCTCGCCGCGAGACATTAAAGCGCATGGCAGAACTGGGGCTCTCGGCAGACAACGTCTCGGCTCTTCTCATTACTCATGAGCATAGCGATCACATCAAGGGCCTCGATGTCTGGTGCAAGCACTGGCACGGCCCCCTCTTTGCCAGCAGGGGCACTCTTTCGAGCAAAGAAAATCTTTCGCATCTGCCTGTCGAGGAATTCGATCCCGGTGACACCCTATCCATTGCCGGCATCCACGTGCAAACCTACTCAACGTCACACGATGTCATCAATCCAGTCGGCTATCGATTCGACACCCTCGATGATTCCATCGGTTTTGCCACCGACACCGGAGAGCTATCGAGCCAAGCCATGAACACCCTCGAAGATTGTCGAGTCCTCGCACTCGAAAGCAACCACGATGTGACCATGCTGCGCGAGGGAGAATATCCCCGCTTTCTTCAGGAGCGCATCCTGTCTGCAAGGGGACACCTCTCCAATGGCCAAGCCGCCGAAGCCGCGCGCGAACTTGTTACCGAACGCACCGAACAGCTCATTGCCATGCATATCAGCCAAGATAACAATCGTCCGAGCCTTACCGTCAAAAGCTATGCCAAAGCTCTGACCGCAACCCTGGATGACGAGGTCGGCAGCTCCGCAACCCTTCTCCAAGGATCGCGAAAACTCTCGATACGCCCCGCAAGCCAGCATCGGCCAGTAACCATTCAATAGACTGTCCTAGACAGCAAAAGGGGCCGAGAATCGCTTCCCAGCCCCTTTTGCTGTCTTTTAATAGCGCAGAACACCAACGAAGTTAGTCGATGGAGATCTTCGTAACGTTCTTCTTCTCGACGATCTTGGGGACCGTAACGGTCAGGATGCCGTCAGCGTACTTAGCCGAGAGGCCCTCGCTCGAAGCGTCCTTTAGATACACGCCACGCGTCGCGCTGTACGAGCTGAACTCCTTCTGCAGGAAGTTCTTGCCCTCGTTCTCCTCGTCTTCCTCGACATTCACGCTAATGGACAGACGGCCCTCGTTAAGCTCGACATCGATATCGTCCTTGGCGACGCCGGTCAGATAAGCCTTGACCTCATAGCCGTCGCCCTTATCCTCAACGTCAACGGGAAACGCCTTGGAAGCAATCGAGTTGTTTGCAAGGTCGGTCATATCATCAAACAGATCGAACAGCGAGCTAGCAGAAGGACGAACGCCAAAAACCGAACGATAAGGAACCATGCTTGCCATGTTTACCACTCCTTTTAGGACTGCCGAGCCATCTTCTAGGTGACTGGGACTTCTTTTGACGCTCATATATATGCCCACACAGTGCTTATATATACATTGACTATAAAGTTTTTTGAGTCAAGTACTATAAGCATATCTAAGTGTAATTGACTCAGGTTTTAGTAAGGTTAAGGTTCTTTGAACCAGAGCTTAAATAACGAGTATGTTCGCAGCTACAAATAACAAGGGGCTTACAATGAGCGCGTACACGTTGTTGGTAACGAGCTAAAGGGCATCATGGACGACCAAAACCAGAACAAAATGTTTATGCAGACGCAGGGGGAAGAAACTTCCACGCAGCCGCCACGGTTCCATCGCCCCCACATCTCGCAAGAGCCCATTAATGATCCGGAGCCCGAGTATGTGACGAGAAATCGATATCAAACACTCGAGGATGCCCAAACGGGACGTAAACATATGGGCGTCGCCTCGGGAGACCCTGTATATCTAAAAGACGCACCATTATCTAAAAACAGCGCAGCTAGTGATGAGCCACTGAAAGCATCAGCCGCTCATCAACAAAGAGGTTCTCGACCCAAGCAAACCTTGACGCATTCGGCTCGCTATCTCGAAACGCCAAAACAGGGAAAATCAATCTTCGTTTCGTCAAGTAAAAGACGCAAGCAGCATCGACTGACAATCCTGCTTTTGATCATTGTGGCCATAGCAGTTGCCCTTGTTATTAGATTTATCTTCTTTAAATAAGGGCTCAATACCAAAAACGATAAGATCGTCTGGTGTAATTGAGTCATTTACGCCCCATAAACGCAAAAAAGGGGGAGGCCGCGAGGCCTCCCCCTTCTCAGTTC
>JAYBEF010000024.1:0-8746 GCA_037277825.1 Collinsella sp. | reverse complement strand
AGGGAGGCGGGGCTGTCCCTCCCGGAATCGTCCAAATAGGTGTTGCCAATCCACCTGCCCAGCTCCCTCGCGATCTCCCTGCACGACGCCCTGCGCTCCAGCATCCTCTGGACCGTGTCCCGCTCGTGCCTCGTGAGCCTTCCGTAGGACCTCGGGACCGCCCTCGCGGAGCCCTTTCTCTTCTTTCCGGACATGCTGTCCTCCGATCTCCCGGGGCCGGCCGGCCCGGCCCTCAGGGTATCGGGTTCCCACATTCATCCGCACATGTGCTGATGAATGAGGGAGGTGTTCGGATAAAGTCGATAATCAAGGCTCCTTTGTGGTGGTTTTCCAGTTTGCCAACGATATACGCGCCGGCAAAAAAGTCTGCTATACTCTTTCCCGCTGTCCCCATCGTCTAGCGGCCAAGGACGCCACCCTTTCAAGGTGGATATCGCGGGTTCGAATCCCGCTGGGGGCACCATTTGAATTGAAGAGCCCGTTACCCTCGCGGTAGCGGGCTTTTTGCTACCGATATGCCGGGATTCGAACCCGACAGGGTGCGGACCCCGGCATCATCGCAAAGCCAGCGGTCAAAAAATGGCAAATATGAGTACTGTTACCATTTTAGTTACAGAGATTTCATGCCTTCAGAAGGCGATTTAGCCGTCAGGCGTCCTACGGCGGAAAAATTGCAGACGTTTATCGGCTAAGTACTTGGGCATATGTTGCGTAACACTACATATTTTGCAAATAAATAATGTTACAGGACTTGTGACAGTACTCATATTTGACGTTTTTTGCCCATAGCCCTTTATACCTAGGCAAATCGGCGGCAAAACGGGCTTCAAAGCGTCCTTCGCAAACAAAAACCGGGGCCCGCATGATGCGGACCCCGGCTCAATACCGTGACGATATGTCAGTTACGCCCTACACGTAGAACAGGATGTCGTCGTAGGTCGGGACCGGCCAGTAGTCGGCTGCCACGATCTCCTCCATGGCGTCCACGGCGGCACGCAGCGCATCCATAGCGGGAACGACCTCGTGCGCGTACACGTTGGCCTGCTCCTGGCCATCGAGGGCCTCAGCCTTCTGATGCACGGCGTCAAGCGCCTTGATGGAGTCGTTGATGGTGGTGATACCGTTGCAGAGCTTGTTGAGCGTGTTCTGCTCGCACTGCATGGCGGCCTCGGCACCGGCGGCACGAATAGTCTCAAGGCCCTTAGCGACCTTGGTGGCATAGGCGGTAATGACCGGGCGATAGGTACGACGCGCCTCGCGAACCATCGTGGTGGCCTCGATGTTCATGAGCTTGTTGTACTTCTCGAGCTTGCAGTCGTAGCGGCACTGAGCCTCGGCCTTGGTCAGGACACCCGTCTCCTCAAAGAGTGCGATGGCCTTATCGGAAACAAAGGCGGGCAGGGCGTCGGCCGTGGTCTTGTTGTTGGCAAGACCACGCTTCTCGGCCTCAACGGGCCACTCATCGGAGTAGCCGTCACCGGAGAACAGGATGCGCTGGTGGTCGGTCAGGACCTTCTTGCAGTACTCGAGCGCAGCGTCCTGGAACTCATCCTCGGGCGTACCCTCAAGCGCGTCGGCGAAGGACTTGAGCGACTTGGCCACGGCGGCATCGAGCACCAGGTTGGAGTCGGAAACGTTCTGCTCGGAGCCGCAGGCACGGAACTCAAACTTGTTGCCGGTGAAGGCGAACGGGGAGGTGCGGTTGCGGTCGGTGTTGTCCTGCATCAGTTTGGGCAGGGTATCGGCGCCCAGGTCGAGCACGCCGCGCGTGGCATGGACGGAAGCCTTGCCATCGATGATCTTCTCGACGACCTCGGTAAGCTGGTCGCCCAGGAAGATGGACATAATCGCCGGAGGAGCCTCGTTGGCGCCCAGACGATGATCGTTGCCGGCCGAGGCAACGGAGGCACGCAGAAGCTCCTGATAGTTATCGACGGCCTCGATCACCGCGGTGAGGAAGACGATGAACTGCAGGTTGTCGAGCGGGGTGTCGCCCGGGTCGAGCAGATTCTCGGATTCGGTGCCAAGCGACCAGTTGTTGTGCTTGCCCGAACCGTTAATGCCCTCGAAGGGCTTCTCGTGCAGCAGGCAGACCAAGTCATGGCGGGAGGCGATGAGCTTCATCTTCTCCATCATGACCAGATTCTGGTCGATGGCCTCGTTGACTTCGCCATAGACGGGGGCAAGCTCATGCTGGCAGGGAGCAACCTCGTTGTGCTTGGTCTTGGCGGGAATGCCAAGCGCCCACAGCTCATCGTCCAGATCCTTCATATAGGCCGAGACGGTGGGGCGGATAGCGCCAAAGTAGTGCTCCTCGAGCTCCTGGCCCTTGCAGGGAGCGGCGCCAAAGAGGGTGCGGCCGGTAATGACCAGGTCCTTGCGCTTGCGGTAGGCGTCCTTCTTGATCAGGAAGTACTCCTGCTCGTCGCCCACGGAAGGAACGACCTTCTTGGGGGTCTTGCCAAACAGCGCCAAAACGCGCTTAGACTCACGCGAGAGCGCGGTCATGGAGCGCAGCAGCGGGGTCTTCTTGTCCAGGGCCTCGCCCGTGTAGGAGCAGAAAGCCGTGGGGATGCACAGGACGTCGTCCTTGATAAAGGCGGGGCTAGTGGGATCCCAAGCGGTGTAGCCACGGGCCTCGAAGGTGGCGCGCAGGCCGCCGTTGGGGAAGCTCGAGGCATCGGGCTCGCCCTGGATGAGGTTCTTGCCCGTAAACTTGGTAATGGCGGTGCCGTCGTGGTTGGGCTCCAGGAAGCTGTCGTGCTTCTCGGAAGTAATGCCCGAAAGCGGCTGGAACCAGTGCGCGTAGTGCGTCGCGCCCTTGGAGATGGCCCAGACCTTCATGGCATGGGCAACGGCGTTGGCCACATCCAGGTCGAGCGGCTCACCGCCCTCGAGGGTTGCAGCAAGGCGCTTCCAAATGTCCTTGGGGAGGTAGTCCTTCATGACTTCCTCAGAGAACACCATGGTCCCGAAGCGGTCAGTAAGATCGGCCATACGGAACTCCCTTCGTATCGGCACCGCGTGAGAAGCGGTGTTGATTACTAACGAACGAGTCATAGCTTAGACTCGCCGTGTTTCCGCGACATTACCGTTATGTTGCTGTCGCGAAACCAATCAATGAGGTTACCCTATCGAGGCGGCGTTGCCACCCTCAACAGCCAATCAACTGTATAAATAGCAGACCTCTCCCCATGGTTTAAGGGTAGTCAATTTGGGATGGAGCTCTATTAACTGGTATTTTGCATCAGATACCAGTCTTTATAGTCCGTGCCTAGATTAGCCGCTCTGTTATAGAGAAAGCCGATAGCAAGGCATCTTTGATTGGTATCCCCGAATAACGAGTGAAACTCCACCGTGACACAGTGGTGCTGTAGAATCCTTACAACACATCACACTATTACGTATCTAGAGGAGCACGATATGCGCGTCGACGAGGTTTTTAAGCAGGCAGCATCCCAGGGCACCGCGCCCGTTTCGTTTGAGATGTTCCCGCCCAAGGGCGAGCTCACCCTCGACACGGCTCGCGAAGTGGCAGGCAATCTGTGCAAGCTTTCGCCGAGCTTTGTCTCGGTCACCTGCTCGGCCGGCGGCTCGGGCAACGGTGCCACCACCGCCCCCATCGCGCATATGATTTCGAGCGAATTCGATACACCCTCGGTGGCACACCTTACCTGCGTGGGCCGCTCGCACGCCGATATCGCCGCCAAGATCGACGAGTATCGCACCGCCGGCGTGGAAAACATCCTGGCCCTGCGTGGCGATCTCCCTGCCGGCGCAACCGAGGACGACAAGCCCGCCTCCGACTACGCCTACGCCCGCGACCTCATCCCCGAGCTCGTCGACGCCGGCTTTTGCGTGGGCGCCGCAGCCTACCCCGAGGGCCACATTGCCTGTGAGGATCTCAACCTCTCGGTCGAACACCTCAAGCAAAAACAGGACGCCGGCGCGAGCTTCTTTGTGACGCAGCTCTTTTTTGACAACGAGTGCTTCTACCGTTTTCGCGAGCTTGCCGACAAGGCCGGTATCACCGTGCCCATTACCGCGGGCATCATGCCGTTTATGGGCAAGTCGCAGATCAGCCGCATGGTCTTTATGTGCGGCGCGTCGCTGCCCTCCCCCGTCATCAAGATTCTCGCCAAGTACGAGAACGACCCCGAGAGCCTGCAGGCAGCCGGTGTAGATTATGCCGCCCGCCAGCTTTGCGACCTCAAGGAGCACGGCGCCGACGGCCTGCACCTGTACACTATGAACCGTCCTGCGATCGCCGCGACCATTATGGAGCGCCTGGGGTAATGGAAAAACCGCACATCGATACAACCGCTGTCGAAGTGCCGGCCGACCTTGCGTCGCCGGCGCTTTACCGTGTCGATGCTGCGCACCATCCCCGTGTCGACCGTGCCGAGATGCTGCGGTATCTGGGTTACGGCGGCCAGCAGATTGAGCCCGAGCTGTCGCAGCGTATTGAGCTTGTGGTCGAGCGTCTGGAATTGGACATTGAGCCCCGTGGCGTGCGCCGCGTGTTTGCCGTCGATGCCACGGGTGTGGACGAGCAGGGAGAACCTTGCATTCGCCTGGTCGGCACCAACGTTGAGCTGCGCGGTCGCGATATCTATCGACATCTCAAAGACGCCCGCTTTGCCGCACTCATGGCATGCACCCTCGGCATGGACGCCGAGCGTCGCCTGCGCACCACGGGAGCCCAACATCCCCTGGAGGGCGCCGTGCTCGACGCCGCGTGCTCCGCTTACGTGGAAGCCGCCGTTGAGCAAATGGACCAGCAGGTCAAGACGGACGCCGCCGTTCATGGGCTCGCCGGCAACTGGCGCTTTAGTCCCGGCTACGGCGACTGCCCGCTCTCGGCCCAGCGCTCGATCGTCAATGCGCTCAACGCCACGCGGCTCATCGGTCTGACCGTCACACCCACCAGCCTACTCATGCCCACCAAGAGCGTGACCGCGGTGATCGGTCTGTTCGAAGGCGAAGTCCACGACGCCCAGAGCCGCCCCACCTGCAATATCTGCCGCATGCGCGAGCACTGCCGCTTCCGCGCCGCCCACACCACCTGCTATTCCAGCCATTAGGAGCCCTCGATGTTTACTCCGCTTATCACTCATGATTCTGACGGCACTGCATTGGCGGCACCTGTTGATGCCGCACGTCGCAACGGTGCCACGTACAAGCCACGCACGATCGACGACCTGCGCATTAAGGACGATCGCCTGCGCGCCGCCATCGAGGGCACGGGGCACCTGCTGTTTGACGGCGGCATGGGCACCATGCTGCAGGCTGCCGGCATGAAGGCCGGCGCCCTGCCCGAGCTGCTCAACTTTGAGGAGCCCGAGGTTATCACCGATATCCAGCGTCAGTATGTCGAGGCCGGCTGCGACGTGATCACCGCCAACACCTTTGGCGCCAACGCCCACAAGCTCGACGGCGCCGCCACCGTGGCAGATGTCTTTGCCGCCGCTGTCGCCTGCGCCCGCGAGGCCGGCGCCCGCTACGTCGCCGGCGATATCGGCCCCATCGGCGCGCTGCTTCGCCCCTTGGGCACCCTGAGCTTCGACGAGGCCTATGACCTCTTTGCCGAGGAGGTGCGCGCCGGCGTCGACGCGGGCGTGGACCTCTTTATTATCGAGACCATGACCGACCTTGCCGAGATCAAGGCGGCCGTCCTCGCCTGCCGCGAGAACTCCGACCTGCCCGTCTTTGCCACCATGACCTTTGAGGAAGACGGTCGCACCTTCTTGGGAACGAGCCCCGAGGTCGCCGCCATCACGCTCGACGCCATCGGCGCCGACGTTTTGGGTATCAACTGCAGCCAGGGCCCGGCCGAGCTCCGAGGGCTCGCCGCACGTATGCTCACCGTTACCGACAAGCCCGTTATGGTGCAGGCTAACGCGGGACTGCCCCGCGTGGACGACGACGGCAATACCGTCTTTGATATCCAGGCCCCCGAATACGCCGAGGCCGTCGCCGGCATGATCGAGGACGGCGTGAGCGTCGTGGGCGGCTGCTGCGGAACCACGCCGGCGCATATGGCGGCCTTGCGCACGCTTATCGACAACCACACGCCCAGCCCGCGCCGCCGCAAGCCCAGCATGTCGGCCACGAGCGCCCAGACGGTCGTGGACCTTCCCTGTGACGGCCACAAAATCGCCGTCATCGGCGAGCGCATCAATCCCACCGGCAAAAAGCGCCTGCAACAGGCCCTGCGCGACGGCGACCTGGACTACGTCGTGAGCCAGGGCATCAGCCAGCAGGAACAGGGCGCCGACATCCTGGACGTCAACGTGGGCCTGCCCGAGATCGACGAGGTCAAGATCATCCAGCAGGCGACCGAGCAGCTCCAGGGCTCCACGCTGCTGCCGCTGCAGATCGACTCCACCGACCCCGCAGCCGTCGAGGCAGCCGTGCGCCGCTACGCCGGCAAGCCCATCATCAACTCGGTCAATGGCAAACAGCAAATCATGGATGAGATCTTTCCGCTGGTCGCCCATTACGGCACCAACGTCGTCGGCCTCACGCTCGATGAAGGCGGCATCCCCGATACCGCCGAAGCTCGCTTCGCCATCGCCGAGCGCATCGTGGCCGAGGCCGCCCGCTACGGTATCGGCCCGGACCGCATCCTCATCGACTGTCTGGTCATGACCGCCTCGACCAATCAACGCCAGGCCGAACAGATCCTGCGCGCCATGTCCCTGTGCAAGGAGCGTCTGGGCGTCAAATGCGCGCTCGGCGTGTCGAACATCAGCTTTGGTCTGCCTGCCCGCCCGCTGCTGGGCTCGGTCTTTTTGGCTGCCGCTTTTGGCGCGGGCCTGGACGCCCCCATCATGAACCCGGGTTCCAAGCGCTTTATGGATACCGTCTACAGCTATCGCGTGTTGAGCGTTGAGGACGAGGGCTCGACCGGATACATCGAGCGCTATGCCGGCTGGACCGATCCGTACAAGATCGCCGCCAACCCGGCAGCTGCTCAGGCCGCATCGAGTGATGCCGCGCCCGCTGCCGGCACCGCCGGCACCGACGGCAACGACGACCCGATTCGTCGCATGGTCGTCTCGGGCCGCAAAGGCGAGATCGCGGGCGAGACCGAGCGCCTGCTAGCGGATCACGACGCCATGGACCTCATCAACAACCACTTTATCCCCGCCCTCGACGAGGTGGGTGTCCTCTTTGACCAGGGCAAGTTCTTCCTGCCGCAGCTCATGGCCTCGGCCGAGGCCGCGCGCGTGGGCTTCGACACCATCAAGCGCCTGATGCCCGCCGGCGAGATCGCCGACAAGGGCAAGATCTGCGTGGCCACCGTCAAGGGCGACATCCACGATATTGGCAAGAACATCGTCAAAATGCTGCTCGATAACTACGGCTATACCGTCTTTGACCTAGGCCGCGACGTCGATCCGCAAGAAGTGCTCAAGACCGTCAAGGAGCGCGATATCAAGCTCGTCGGCCTCTCGGCGCTTATGACTACCACGGTCGTCGCCATGGAGGAAACCATCAAGCTGCTTCATGCCGAGGTACCGGGCGTCAAGATCATCGTGGGCGGCGCCGTACTCACCCCCGAATACGCCAAGCAGATCGGCGCAGACTACTACGCCAAGGACGCCGCCGAGAGCGCGCGTATCGCCGAAGAGGTCTTTGGGCAGTAACACAACGGAAACAACCGAGCACCAAAACGTGCCGCACGCGCCACGAGACGTGTGCGGCACGTTAGAATAGATGAGATTATGCTCGTTTTGGCAGATAGGAGCGCAAGGATGGCGATCACGCCTGCAGAAATCGCGGAAACCCGCGGCATGGTTGAGGAGCAGAACCTCGACATCAGGACCATCACCATGGGTGTTTCGCTCATGGGTTGCGGCGACGAGAACCTCGACCGCATGTGCACGAAGATCTACGACCACGTGACGCACACGGCTGAGCACCTGGTCGAGACAGCCGAGAACCTCGAGCGCGAGTACGGTATCCCCATCGTCAACAAGCGCGTCTCCGTCACCCCGGTGGCGCAGATCGCCGCGTGCTGCAAGGATGAGGACCTCACCCCCATCGCGCATGCCCTCGACCGCGCGGCCGAGACCCTCGGCATCGATTACCTGGGCGGCTTCTCCGCACTCGTCCAGAAGGGCATCGGCGACGCCGATCGCCGCGTCATCCAGTCCATCCCGCAGGCGCTCGCTACCACCAGCCGCGTCTGCTCCAGCGTCAACGTCGCCAGCCTGCGCGCCGGCATCAACATGGACGCCGTGCTTATGGCCGCCCAGACCATCATCGACGCCGCTAAGCTCACGGCTGACCAGGACTCCGTCGGCGCTTCCAAGTTTGTCTGCTTTGCCAATATGGTTGAGGACTCCCCGTTTATGGCGGGCGCCGTCCACGGCGGTGGCGAGGCCGACGCCGTCATCAACGTAGGCGTTTCGGGCCCCGGCGTTATGGCCGCAGCCCTGGAGACGCTGCCCGATTCCGCATCGATGATGGAAGTCGCCGAAAAGATTAAGCAGACCGCCTTTAAGATCACCCGTGCCGGCGAGCTCATGAGCCGCGAGGCCGCCCATCGCCTGGGTGTCGAGAAGGGCATCGTCGACCTGTCGCTGGCCCCCACGCCTGCCATCGGCGACTCCGTTGCCCGCATCCTCGAGATCATCGGTGTTGGCACCTGCGGTGGCCCGGGCACGACCTGCGCACTCGCCATGCTCAACGATGCCGTCAAGAAGGGCGGCGTCATGGCCAGCTCCAGCGTGGGCGG
>JAYBEF010000023.1:0-4439 GCA_037277825.1 Collinsella sp. | reverse complement strand
TGGCCGAGCAGAAGCTCTCCACGCTCACGACCATCCATCAGCTGCGCTCCGAGGTCCAGGAGCTCGTCGACGTTTTGCTCTCCACGCCCAACTTTATTGAGCGCACGAGCGGCATCGGCATTCTCGACCGTAAGATCGCTCGCGACTTTTCGCCGGTCGGCCCGCTCATGCGTGGCTCTGGCTATGCCCGCGACGTGCGCTTTGACCATCCCTTCGACGGCTACGCCGATCCGGACGTTCAAAAGATGCACGCCGCTACGGCCGACACCTGCGATGCCTTCGGCCGTACCGCCGTTCGCATCCAGGAGGTCTACGATTCGATCGACATGATCGAGACCATGCTCGAGAACTGCCCGTCGGGCCCCATCCTCACCACGGATTGGGAGTACACCCCGCACAAGTACGCCATCGGCGCCACCGAGGCGCCGCGCGGCGAGGACGTGCACTGGGCCATGCTCGGCAACAACCAGAAGTGCTACCGCTGGCGCGCCAAGGCGGCCACGTACAGCAACTGGCCGGTCCTGCGCTACATGTTCCGCGGCAACACCGTGGGCGACGCTGCGCTGATCGTCGGTTCGCTCGACCCGTGCTACTCCTGCACCGACCGCGTGACGGTGACCGATGTCGCCGCCAAGCGCGACCACGTGCTCGACAAGGAGCAGTTCGAAAACGTCTGGCGCGACAAGTCGCCGCTTGCGGGCGAGGGCACCATGGCCGCCCCGCTCGATGAGGAGGCGCTCTAATATGCTGAAGCTTTGGAAGGTTAACGCCAAGGCCGGCGACGCGACGGTCAAGTACCCGTTTGCGCCGTTCCCCACCAACAAGGACATGCGCGGCAAGCCCGAGCACAATGCCGAGCTCTGCATCGCCTGCGGTGCCTGCGGCGTGGCGTGCCCGGCCGATGCCATTCGTATGGACACCGACCTTGCGGACGATACCATCACCTGGTCGATCGACTACGGTCGCTGCATCTTCTGCGGCCGCTGCGAGGAGGCCTGCCCCATGGAGGCCATCAAGCTCACCGAGGAGTTTGAGCTGGCCGTCATGAGCAAAGACGACCTCACCAGCAAGAGCGTCTACACGCTCGAGCACTGCTCGCGCTGCGGCAAGCCGTTTGCCCCGCACAAGGAAATCGACTACGCTAAGCGCCTGTTGCAAAAGGCCGGCGGCATGGAGGCCGAGCAGGCCGCCCGTACCGTCGGTATGTGCCAGGAGTGCAAGCGCGAGCTCGACGCCCTGCGCGCCGCCTCGGCCGTAAAGACCGGCAACGCTGCCGGCATGGCTGCCAACGAGACGCTTGCGTCCGGCGAGCCCCAGGGCCCCGGCATGGAGTATCTGGGCGGCCACGGCGTGAACCCGGAGTATATCGACCGCGAGCTCAACCCCGATGCGCCCGAGATTCCCGCCGGTCCGGCGCCGGTCGAGGGCATCATCATGGATTTTGAAACGAAGGAGGAGTAACCATGGCCGAACCCACGCTTTTGCCCGAGCGGCTCCAGTACCGCCCGACCAAGATCGAGCTCGACGAGAGCATCGAGAAGGCCAAGGCGACCCTTCTTAAGAAGATCAAGCGCTCGGTGTACGTCTACCGTGTTGACTGCGGCGGCTGTAACGGCTGCGAGATCGAGATCTTCGGTTCCATCACGCCCGTCTTCGACGTCGAGCGCTTTGGCATCAAGGTCGTGCCCTCGCCCCGTCACGCCGATGTGCTGCTGTACACCGGTGCCGTGACGCGTGCCATGCGCATGCCGGCCCTGCGCGCCTTTGAGGCCGCACCCGATCCCAAGATCGTGGTGTCCTATGGCGCGTGCGGCTGCACCGGCGGCATCTTCTACGACAACTACTGCGTCTGGGGCGGCACGGACAAGATCTTGCCGGTCGATGTCTATATCCCCGGCTGCCCGCCCAGCCCCGCGCAGACCGTCTACGGCTTTGCCATGGCACTTGGCCTGCTGGACCAAAAGCTCCATGCCGAGACCACGGTGGAGGCCGCCGGCGAGCAGGCCGATATCCTGCACCCCGGCGTGCCGTACAAGCTGCGCGTTGCCATCGAGCGTGAGGCTCGCGCCATGAGCGGCTACCGTTACGGCCGCGACCTGGCCAACGAGTTTATGGATACGCTCGAGGGCGCGCCCAAGGGCGATATCCGCGGTGCCATGGCGCTCCTCATCGACAAGCAAGATGATCCTCGTCGTGTTGAGGTCTACTCGGCGCTGCAGGATCTGGTGCTGGCCGGAGGCCGTTAGATGGAACTCACGGACCGCTCTGGTTACTTTGCGGGCCCCGGTATGCTCGGCGGCTCTTTTGGCGATGCCTCGCGCGCAAGCGACGAGGCCGCCGAGGGCGTCGCCGACCCCTGCCTGGGCCATGCGCCCGACCAGGTGGTCTTTTACGAGCTCACGCGTAAGTTTGTGGAGACCGAGGAAGACGTTCCCCAGGAGGCCTGCGACGTGCTGTACTACACGCTCGCCGTGGGCCACCACACCGGCGTGCTCGACTGCTTTGAGCCGCGCCTGTCGGTGCCGGTGGATGTGTTCTATTCGCTCGTCGATGCGCTGCCGGAGGGGGAGGCCAAGACCAAGTTCGAGGCCATCCGCTCCTTTGGCGAGTGCCAGCTCGACAAGGCGGCGGTGCCGTCGCTGCTCGAGGCCTGCGATATGCTGCTCGACGAGCGCGGTTTTCGCGGCTCGGCCAAGGCCGGCATCTCGGTGTTCGACGACGACTTTGGCCTGCATGCCCAGCAGGTCGCGTTCTTAATGAAGTTTCGCGATCTGGTTGAGCGCGTGCGCGATGTGTCGGGCGTGTATCTGACGGGGAGGTTGCAGTAATGGGTCGCGTTGTGGATGGACGTGTGAACGGCGCCCCGTTTGCGGGTATCGTGCTCACGGCGGGAAGCGTGCTGCGTGCCGACGATGCCGCCGGCCCCGTGCTCTCCAAAAAGATGGAGGACGCGCCCATTGCCGGCTGGTACACCATCGATGGCGGTCAGACGCCCGAGGATGACATCATCGAGGTCAAGCGCGAGCGTCCGCCTCGCCTGGTCTTGGTCGATGCCTCTGACATGGCGCTGCCCGTCGGTGCCATCCGCTTGCTCGACAAACGTGATGTGGCCCGCAAGTCGATGTTCACCACGCATTCGCTTCCCTTGTCGATTCTGATCGAAGAGATTGAGCAATCGTGCGAAGATATCGTCTTCATAGGGATTCAGCCGGGCGATACGGAGTTCTATAACCCCATGTCCCCGGAGGTCTTTGGGGCCGTCGACGCCGTGTACGACGCCGTGGCCGCCAACGACTTTTCCCACTTTGTCCGCTTGGGGCAGGAGCTATAGCAGCGCTTGCCCCTGCTGAATAGGAAAGAAGTGATTGACATGGCAGATTCCAAGGTGGAGTACCCCGCTCCCGATTGCCTGACGCCCGCCGCGATCGAGGCCAAGACCGAGGCCGCCGGCGTGACCAAGGCCAACCTGCCGGTCGCTAAGGCCTTTCTGTTGGCAATGTTCGCCGGTGCGTTTATCGCCTTCGGCGGCCTGTTCTTTACGGTGTTTTTGAGCGACGGCACGCTGGGCTGGGGTGCCCAGCGCGTCGTGGGCGGCCTGTGCTTTTGCCTGGGCCTGGTGCTGGTGCTGGTGTGCGGCGCCGAGCTGTTTACCGGCAATTCGCTTATGGTCTGCGCGCTCAAGAGCAAAAAGATCACCCTGG
Source organism: Collinsella sp. (assembly GCA_037277825.1). GTDB lineage: Bacteria > Actinomycetota > Coriobacteriia > Coriobacteriales > Coriobacteriaceae > Collinsella. The sequence continues at coordinate 738 of JAYBEF010000023.1, read as the reverse complement.
CTCAGATGCTCAAGGCCTGGGTCGTCGTGTGGGTCGGCAATTTTGTCGGTGCCCTGTTCATCGTCTTTTTGGTGTACATGGCCGGCATTTACAAGCTCAACGGCGAGGCGGTCGCCAATTCCATGGTGAGCGTCGCCGCCGGCAAGGTGACGATCGACTGGGTGACGATCTTCTTCCGCGGCATCCTGTGCAACATCTTTGTGTGCCTGGCCGTGTGGATCGGTACCGCCGGCAAGACCGTGGTCGATAAGGTCGTGGGCATTCTGCTTCCCATCGCCGCCTTTGTGGCCTGCGGTTTTGAGCACTGCGTCGCCAACATGTACTTTTTGCCCATGGGCGCCGTGATGCATGCATGCGGCTACGGTGCCAAGGTCGCCGGCGCCGATGCGCTCAACGCCGCGGGCATTGCGTTTAACCTGTCCGCTGCCACGCTGGGCAACATCGTGGGCGGCGCGGTTCTGGTCGCGCTCGGCTACTGGTTTATCTACGCCAAGAAGTCCGAGGCGTAAGGTATCGTCTGTTTGACGTTGGGCCTCCCGCGGGGCGTTGCCGTGCGGGAGGCTTTTTGGGTCCGGGACTCGTTGCCGGGCTTTTGGCCTGCTGTGTTTGGCTGATGAAAGGGGTAATCGAGATGGCATCTGCTGTGAAGCGTGACGGTCGCGCCGTGGTGACTGCATGCGGGGGATGCTATGCCGATTGCGCCTTTGCGGCACGCGTTGAGGACGGTCGCGTGGTGGC
>JAYBEF010000022.1:0-7394 GCA_037277825.1 Collinsella sp. | reverse complement strand
CCCTTCCTGCGCAGCTTCGAGGACATGCACTTTGTCTTTTTGCCGGGCAAGGATGAGGAATACGCCACCCGCCTCAAGACGCTCTTCGACGCCATGAAGCTCGACAACGTCACGGTTCTGGACTACGTGGACGACATGGCGGCCCTCATGCACGGCTGCGACCTGGCAATCCTCAAATCGGGCGGACTCACCGTCACCGAGTGCCTGTGCGCTCATCTGCCGATGATCCTGCTGGGCAAATCATACGGTCAGGAAAAGGCCAACACCACGATGCTTACCGGCATGGGCGCCAGCATGCATGTCACCACCGCACGAGAACTCATCGTAACTCTGCGCCATCTGCACGATCATCCCGAATCACTCAAAGCCCTACTCATCAACGGCGAAGTACTACGCCGCCCCCACGCAGCCGAAGATATAGCCATCGCAACCATGGAGCTCGTAGGCAAACCCCAAAAGCGCAAACGAGCCTTCTGCCGCTTCTACTGGGGCGATAAACCCGCGCATATTCGCTAGGGTCTTAATGTCCGCTAGCCTGCGGGAGGCCCTATATATCATCCCGTGCTCAAACATTCTCGCTTCGCTGCGAAACTGCGCGCGGGACGATATATAGGGCCTCCCGCAGGCTAGCTGCGTTAACGTACTAGCAGCTATACCAGATTCCCCACCAGTAAAATCTGCAAAGGGGAACCAGAAAATATAAATACAGTAAGCCGACGCTACAAGGGGACGGTCCCTTTGTAGCGTCGGCTTACTAGAAAAGTAAATATTGTTTCAAGCGAGTAGCCGCCCGCCCGCCTCTCACACATATCGTTCCACGCGCAGTTTCGCAGCGAGCGAAGCGAAGCGAGAATGTTTGAGCATGGAATGATATGTGTGAGAGGCGGGCGGGAGGGATACGAGCGCCCCTAGGCGACGCCGGAGGAGCCGAAGCCTCCGTTGCCTCGGTCGGTTTCGTCTAGTTCTTCTACTTCTATGAGGTTAACCGTGGGGACTTCTTGGATGACGAGCTGGGCTATGCGGTCGCCTTTGTTGATTTGGATGTTGTTGGAGGGGTCCAGGTTGATGAGGATAACCTTGAGTTCTCCTCGGTAGTGGGCGTCGATGAGGCCCGGCGTGTTAACTATAGACAGGCCCTGCTTGATGGCCAAGCCGCTGCGGGGCTGGACGAAGCCGGCGTAGCCATCGGGCAAGGCGATGGCCAGCCCAGTAGAGACCAGACGACGTTCGAAGGGCTTCAGGACGCAGTCCTCGTTGGAGCGCAAATCCAAGCCGGCATCGGTGGGATGGGCGTATTTGGGAAGCTCGACGGTGGGGTCGAGACGCTTTATGTTGACGGTAATGTTGGGCATGGAATCACCTTAGCTTGTCGAGCTCTTGCAGAAACTCATCGACGTCTTTGAAATCGCGGTAGACCGAGGCAAAGCGGATGTAGGCCACCTTGTCGATCTTGGCCAAGCGCTTGAGCACCATGTCACCCAACTCATGGGACGTGACGGCCGTCAGCGTGCGAGAGCGCAGCTCGACCTCGATGTCGTCGATAATCTCATTGAGCTTCTTAGTATCGATATCACGCTTGATGGTGGCGCGCATCAAGCCGACGAGCAGCTTATTGCGATCGAACCGCTGCTTGGTTCCGTCTGACTTAATGACCTCGATTGGGTCTTCGCATCGCTCAAACGTTGTAAAGCGATAGTTACACGAGCAACATTCGCGACGGCGCTTAATGGTGTTATTTGACTCCTGCATACGGGAATCAACGACGCGGGTATGTGCCTTGCCACATTTGGGACAGCGCATGGTACCTCCTCTTAAACGATAACAAGGGTACCATGCGCAGCGCGATAATGATTACGAACGAGCAGGAACCTTAAGATGCGCACCGGCGGCGAGCGAACCATGCTCCAGATGATTGACGTTACGGATCATGTCGGAAGTCTCTTGCGTGGAAAGGCCTTCGATAGGATATTCCTCGGCAAGCGACCAAAGAGAATCACCAGGCTGAACGCGAATAGTCTCGTAGGTAACGTTGGAAACGGACTCGGCATACGCGGCGTGACGAGCGCTAAAGACCGACGTAGCGAGGACAACGAAGAGCGTAAGCGCAACGGCAACGGCGACAATCGTCGGAACCTTCAGGGCAACGCGGGCCGGCGCAACTACAGCCTGCTGATTGCGAGCAGGCTTTACGGTCAAAGGCTGAAAGCCGGAGCGGCCACCCTGAACAACCGTAAAAGTGGGTTCTGCAGGCGTCTCGAGTTTAAGGGCAAGGTTTCCCTGGACCATATTCGTTGCGTTCATCATGTTCTCCTCTCGCGTGTTTTGCTGAGAACAGTTTTATCAAGCCGCGCGGACAAAAATGTCTAGCGCGAGAACGAATGTTCGGTTATTATTATCTTCGAACAGTTGTTCCTGTCAAGCAAAATTCGAACATTTGTTTGACATGGGTAGAGAGGATGCCCTGATGGCTCGCAAAATTACCAAGCGTCAGCAGCAAATTTACGACTTCATCAAGGAATATCAGCAGGAGAAGGGTTATCCGCCCAGCGTGCGCGAGATGGCTTCTGCCGTGGGCCTTTCCTCCCCCAGCACCGTGCACGCCCATCTATCTGCTCTGGAGGCGCGCGGGCTACTCAAGCGCGATGCCACCAAACCGCGCGCCCTGGAACTCTTTAACGAGGACGGTTCCTCTGTCTCAATTTCTAAATCTGACGAGCCCACCGCACCTCGCGGAACGGTCTCGCTACCGCTCGTTGGTCGCGTCGCGGCTGGGATTCCCATTCTGGCCGAGCAGAATATCGAAGACACTTTTACTATCCCGACCGAAATCGCCACCGATCAGGGTTCCTTTATCCTTGAGGTGCATGGGAGCTCAATGATCAATGTCGGCATCTTCAATGGCGATTACATCATCGTCCGTGAACAAAAGAGTGCCATGAACGGCGAAATTGTCGTGGCCATGATTGATGGTTCAGCGACCGTCAAGACGTTCTACAAGGAGCAGGGACGCGTACGCCTGCAGCCCGAGAATGACACCATGGAGCCTATCTATGCAACGAATCCCGTTATCTTGGGCAAAGTCGTCGGCTTGATGCGCCGGTTCTCGTAATGCAAAAACGCATCACTATCTTTGATACCGTCCGCGGGTTTACGATGATTTCAATGGCAGGTTTTCACGCTTGCTACGATCTCGCCTACCTGTACGACTGGGATATGCCCTGGTTTACCCAGACTGTCTTTCAAGACATCTGGCGCGCCAGCATCAGCTGGGTATTTTTGTTTATCGCGGGTTGGATGTGCACCCTTTCGCGCAACAATGCTAAACGAGCGGCCAAATACGCTGCCGCAGCTTTGGTCGTCTGGATTGCAACAACGCTCGTATCGGTCGACGATTCAGTGAACTTTGGCATCATTTATTGCATGGCGACGTGTACCGCTGTGGCAGCCGTAGCACGACCGATGCTTAAGAAAGTGCCTAGCACGTGGGGCATTACGATATGCCTCGCTCTCTTCGCGGCGACATGGGGCATCCCGAAATCGACCTATTCATTCTCCTATTTGGCGTGGCTAGGATTTCCCGGCCCCTGGTTCGTTTCAGGCGACTATTATCCAATCATCCCGTTTATATTCATGTACCTCACAGGATACTTTGCTGCGCGCACCGCTCAAAGATGTGAACATCCCGCCCCAAGCTGGGCCTACGCCAATCCCGTCCCGGCGCTCGCCAGCCTTGGACGTCATGCACTCCCCTTTTATCTGCTGCATCAGCCCATTATTCTGGGCTTTTTGGAGCTCGTCTACTCGGTGCGATAACGCTTGAGCCGCGGCGCGATACGAGCCGGCAGCTTCGCCACAATACGAACGCCGTCCTCAAGATATTCCTCGTGCAAAAGGGTTCCCTGTTCATGCACCAGCGTGATGAGGGCGCCCTCGCGATACGGGATATCAGCAGAGAGCAACACATCGGTGGCAGCAGCCTCACGAGCAATACGGTCGACGAGATCGTCGAGTCCCTCGCCCGTCTGGGCCGAGAACAGCACGGCCTCGGGATAGCGACGACGGAAACTCAATCGATCAACGCTATCGAGAAGATCGATTTTATTGAACACCGTAAGCGTCAAACGCTCGCCGGCACCGATCTCGTCAAGAACGCGATCGACTGCCTCGAGCTGGCGCTCGTAGTCCTCGTCAGAGGCATCCACAACTTTAAGAATCAGATCGGCACCAAGAACCTCAGACAGCGTGGACTTAAAGGCATCAACGAGACCATGCGGTAGCTTTTGAATAAAGCCAACGGTATCGGTAATCGTCATGCCACGACCGCCGGGAAGGCGATACGAACGCGTCGTCGGGTCGAGCGTAGCAAACAGCTTGTCCTGCGAAAGTACCGTAGAGCCGGTCAGACGATTGAGCAACGTCGATTTACCCGCATTAGTATAACCGGCCAACGCGACGCGAAAAGCCGGTGACTCAATGCGGCTCTTGGATTGAACATCGCGACGCTGTTCAACCTGCTTAAGCTCACGACGAAGCGCGGCAATCTTATTGCGAATGAGGCGACGGTCGACCTCGAGTTGACTTTCGCCCTGACCAAAGCGTGAGCCGATGCCGCCGCGTGTCTGTTCCTTGGCGAGATGACTCCACATGCCACGCAGACGGGGCAACAGATATTGAAGCTGTGCCAGCTGTACCTGTAGGCGCCCCTCACGAGTCTGAGCATGCAGGCCAAAGATATCCAGAATCAGTGCTGTACGATCGATAATCTTTACCGGCTCGCCCACGGCTTTCTCCAAATAGGATTGCTGCGAGGGCGATAAATCGTCGTCGAAGATAACAACATCGACATCCATACGATGCACGAGCCCGCAAAGCTCCTCAACCTTACCGGAGCCGATAAACGATTTTGGATACGGCTTGACCAGACGCTGTGACAAGCGTGCCACGCACTGGGCGCCAGCCGTATGGGCCAGGCGCTCAAGCTCGTCAAGCGAACGATTGAGCGGCCACGCATTGTCGCGCCACTCAACACCAACTAATATGGCACGCTCGGGCTCGGGCGCCGTGGGAACAAGGGGGAAACGGGCCATTAGGCAGCCTCAATACGATGCAGGATGTCCTCAACGACCTCATCGATCGTAAACTCGTCCATATCAAACCACACGATACGGTCATCGCGCTTAAACCACGAAAGCTGACGTTTGGCATAGCGACGCGAACGCATCTTGATGAGTTCGCGAGCCTCATCCATAGAAATCACGCCATTGAAAGCATCAATGATCTCTTTATAGCCAATTGCCTGCATCGAAGTCAGGGCATCTCCCAGCCCCTGGTCCATAAGACCGCGAACCTCATCGACAAGACCCTGCTCAAACATCAGATCGACGCGCAGGTTAATGCGCTCGTAGAGCACCTCGCGATTACGCGTCAGACCAAACCATAGAGCATGATAATGCTCGCGCGGAACACTAAACTGACTTTTTTGCTGTGCATAGGAGATACCATCATCATGCATCTCGAGCGCACGAATCACACGGCGCACATTATGGGGATGAATAACAGCAGCCGATTCTGGGTCGCGCTCGGCAAGCAGGGCATGCAGCTCTTCCTCGCCAATACGCTCGGCAAGCTCCTGATAGCCCATACGACGATCGTCCTCAAGTTCACCCGAAGGAAAGTCCATTTCATCGAGGGCGGCCTTGAGATACAGCCCCGTACCTCCGCAAAAAACCGGCAGGCAACCCGAACCAAGGAGACGTTCAACATGCGCGCGAGCGTCAGCCTGATAAAGCGCAGCAGAATATGGCACACCCGGCTCTACAATGTCGACGAGACGCAGCGGCACCGTACACTCATCGGGCGCCATCTTTGCGGTACCGATGTCCATGCCGCGATAGATTTGCATCGCATCGCACGACAGCACTTCGGACGAAAGACGAGCTGCCAAACGGTCGGCAACATCACTCTTACCAACCGCCGTCGGACCGACGATCGCAACGGCGGAAAGTCCTGCCCTGGGAGAAACCATTAGCGCGGCTCGCCCACAACGGAGCCGGACAAATACCAGGTCTTGGCAACGTCAACGTCAACATCAACGATCTTGCCAACAAGCTGATCGATGCTGTAACCCTCGGGGATAGGCGCATGCACGGTCTGATTCTTGGGACTCTTGCCCAGCAGGACCGCGTCGTTCTTTTTACTCGTTCCCTCAATGAGCGCCGGCACCACAGTATGAAGCTCACCCTGGTTATACTCGTGTGCCGTAGTCTCGATAACCTTAACCAGGCGGTTGAAACGCTCGAGAATAACCTCATGCGGCGTAGGATCGTCAATCTCTGCGGCCGGGGTACCGGCGCGCTTGGAATAGATGAAGGTATAGGCCTGAGCATAGCGGACCGTCTCGGCAAGTGAGAGCGTCTGCTCAAAGTCCTCTTCAGTCTCGCCCGGGAAGCCAACGATAATATCGGTAGAGAGCGCGATATCGGGCATGCGGTTGCGAATGCGATCGACCAGGCCCAGATAGTCCTCGCGTGTATAACGGCGATTCATCTCTTTGAGGATACGCGTGGAGCCCGACTGAACGGCCAAGTGAAGCTGCGGCATGACGGCGGGCGTCTCGGCCATGGCGTCGATGGTCTCGGGCAGCAGATCCTTAGGATGAGAAGAGGTAAAGAAGATGCGCTCCACACCCGTATCACCCACGGCACGCAGCAGATCGGCAAAACGCGGCTTGCCAAACAGATCGCGACCATATGAGTTAACGTTTTGGCCCAGCAGCGTAATCTCGCGCACGCCCTGGCGCACCAAACCGGTCACCTCGTCGACAATTTCCTCGAAGGGGCGGCTCTTTTCGCGACCGCGCACGTACGGCACGATGCAATAGGTACAGAAATTATTGCAGCCCGTCATAATGGGCACCCAGGCGTGATACTGGGTCTCGCGATGCCACGGCATGCTCATGGCATCCGTATCCTCATGCTCATTGGTGCGGATATGACGCTTGCCATCAAGGAACGCCTCGGCAATGAGCTCGGCCACATGTGCGATGGAATGCGTACCAAAGATGACATTGACGTTATCGACGTTGGTGAGCAGGCCCTCGCCATCGCGCTGCGCGATGCAACCACCAACGGCAACCACACGCTTGCCCGAGGGTGAGGGCGGGAGGCTCTTACAAGAGTTGCACTGACCGTACAGGCGAGTATCGGCGGCCTCGCGCACGCAGCATGTCATGAAGACAACAATATCGGCATGCTCGGGATCGAGCGCCATGAGGCAACCATACGAATCGAGCAGACCGCTCACGCGCTCAGAGTCGTGCTGATTCATCTGGCAGCCAAAGGTGCGGATAAAGTAGGTTTTACCGGCAAGAATATCGCGTACGGAACGCTGGTCCA
>JAYBEF010000021.1:0-3190 GCA_037277825.1 Collinsella sp. | reverse complement strand
AGAACCCGCAGGCGGCGTTCTTCCTGAACAGCTCGCTCGAGAGCCTGCACGTGCGCATGCCGCGCCATTGTGAGAATGGTCTGGCGGTCGCCAAGTTCCTGCAGAGCCACCCCAAGGTACGCTTCGTGAGCTATCCGGGCCTGGAGGGCGACAAGTACTATGACATCGCTCAGAAGTACATGCCCAACGGTACCTGCGGCGTTGTGAGCTTTGGCTTTAACGGTGGTCGCGCGGCGGCCGAGACCTTTATGAAGAGCCTTAAGCTCGCCCAGATCGCCACGCACGTGGCCGACGCCCGCACCTGCTGCTTGCATCCGGCAAACGCCACCCATCGCCAAATGAACGATGAGGAGCTCATCGCCTGCGGCATCTCTGCCGACATGGTACGCCTGTCGTGCGGTCTCGAGGACACGGCCGATCTGATTGCCGACCTTGAGCAGGCGCTCGAGCAGTGCTAGGCTAGCGTTCGCACGAGGCGCCGATGCTGGCAGAAAGCTTCGACGACCTTTCGTTCCGATTCCGTAGGCGGGACCCCAATCGCGACTGTTTGCAGGCGATCGGGGCCCCGTTTTTACGTTGCGCCACTCGAAAGGATGGATATGGAGAAAACCGCAGAGCAGCTGCGCCGCGAGCACATTGCCCTTGAGGGCGACACCCATGGCAAGAACAAGTGGGCGATTCTGTTTACCGTGCTCATCATGACGTTTATGGTGTGCCTGGATTCGACCGTCGTGACCGTGGCGTTGCCCGTGATGCAAAAGGAACTGGGCGTGGGCCTCGATCGCATTCAGCTGGTGAGTTCGGTGTACCTGCTTGCGACATGCGTGGCTATGCTGCCGTTTGGCCGCCTGGGCGACGTGCGCGGCAAGGTGAATGTGTTCCAGCTGGGCGTCATCGTCTTTACGGTTGGCTCGCTGCTTTGTGGCCTTTCGGCCTCGCTCGAGGTTCTTATTCTGGCACGTATTGTTCAGGGCGTCGGTTGCGCGGCGGCCATGGCCAACAACATGGGTATCATCACCGAGTCGTTTCCGGCGCGCGAACGCGGTCGTGCTATGGGTATTCTCGCGACCTTCGTGGCCCTCGGCATGATGTGTGGCCCCGTGCTCGGTGGCATGCTGGTGGCAAGCTTTCCCTGGGAGAGTATCTTCCTCATCAACCTGCCCATTGGCGTCATCTCGTTTATCGTGGGGCTCTATACGCTGCCGCATGTTAAGCCGGAGGCCGGCGAGCGTCCCATGTCCCTGATCGAGGCTGCTCGTCGCTGCTTTGCAAATTCGGCCTTTACCATCAACCTTGCCTGCATGCTCATCGTGTTCGTTGGCATTGGCGCATCCGAGTTTATTCTGCCGTTCTATTTTCAGGACGCCCATGGCTTTAGCTCCGATATTTCCGGACTGCTCTTTTTGGCACTGCCGATGGTGAATGCCTTTATCGGCCCGCTTTCGGGAACGGTTTCGGACCGTGTTGGCTGCGAGGGCCCCACGGCGGTCGGCCTGGGCGTGTACGTGTGCGGTCTCTTTGCGGTAAGCACGCTCGACGAGCACTCTTCTATCCCTGTGATCGTGTGCTGTGCCGCGTTTATGTCGTGCGGCACGTCGATTTTCCAGAGCCCCAACAACTCGCTGTATATGGGTTCGGCCCCGCGCGAGGCGCTCGGTTTTGCAGGCAGCTTGGGTAGTCTAGCGCGCTATGCGGGTATGGCGGTGGGCATTACGGCGGCGTCGCATATCCTGTATGGGCAGATGAGCGTGGCGATGGGCGAGGCCGTGACCAGTTTTGTTGCAGGCCGTCCGGATGTGTTCCTGTTTGGTTTCCGTTCGGTGTTCTACGTGCTCATGGCTGTGGCCGCCGTGGGCTTTGCGCTTGCCATGGTGCGTTTGGTGAGGGTGCGCGCCCGCCATTAGCTTGTGGAGGCAGGCTTGCCACGAATCGGCCCATCTACTGGTCTTGCGGCTTTATGGTGCGATGCGGCTTGTGGGACGGGCGGGGGTCGGTCCGTGGTAGACTATCGAACAACGTTTATTAATCGCGCGGTATCGTTGCCGCGAGAAGGGGTTGCGCCATGCAGGAGCTTGAGGATCGTATTCGCCATGACGGCATCGTAAAGGCCGGTAACGTCCTTAAGGTTGATGCCTTCCTCAACCACCAGTGCGACGTTGAGCTGTTCGACCACATGGGCGCCGAATGGGCCCGTCTGTTCGAGGGTGTCGAGATCAACAAGATCCTGACGATTGAGGCTTCGGGTATTGGTATGGCCTGCATCGCAGCTCAGCATTTTGGCGGCGTGCCGGTGGTCTTTGCAAAGAAGGCCCAGTCCATCAACCTTGACGGCGAGCAGTATGCCACGACCATCTACTCCTTTACCAAGCAGAAGGAGTACCCGGTCATTGTCGGCAAGCGCTTTCTGTCCGAGGGCGATAAGGTCCTGATTATCGACGACTTCCTGGCCAACGGCTGCGCGCTTGAGGGCCTTATTAAGATCTGCGAGGCTGCGGGCGCCGAAGTTGCCGGCATTGGCATTGCCGTTGAGAAGGGCTTCCAGGGCGGCGGCGATAAGCTCCGTAAGCGCGGCTTCCGCGTTGAGAGCTTGGCCCGTATCGCCGATATGGACTGCGAGAACGGCGAGATCACCTTCGCCTAAGCGCGCAACATAAGCGATTGGTATGCGATGTGACAAAGGGACTGTCCCTTTGTCACATTTTTTGTATGAGGGGAGGTGTTGATATGGACGAGAACAAGATGGGCTGGCGCGAGTATGCGCGCTTTGCCGAGATGTCGGTTGAGGAGCTGGCGCGCGATTGCGAGGTACAGGTGTTTCGCGCGACGGGTCCGGGTGGGCAGGGCGTGAACACGACGGACTCGGCGGTGCGCATGAAGCATGGGCCCACGGGGATTACCGTGACGGCGCGCGAGAGCCGCAGTCAGTTCCAAAACCGTAGCAGCTGCCTGCGTAAGCTGCGCGCTGAGCTTGAGCGTCGCGGGCGTCCACCGCGCCGACGCGTAAAGACCAAGGTGCCTCAGCGCTCTCGCCAGCGCAGGCTCAATGACAAGCACTTCAACGCCATTAAAAAGGCCAACCGTCGCAAACCGGGCAGCGACGAATAGCCTCCTCATAAGTTGCGGTGAAATAGGGATTGTTGGGGGTGCGGACGATTTCTTGGACCGCGCCTAGGCGTATCCAAGCTTCCTG
>JAYBEF010000020.1:0-2542 GCA_037277825.1 Collinsella sp. | reverse complement strand
ACGACGACCAGCTATGGCGATTCGCCCTATCAGTCGTTCTCGGCCCGCGCAGGCAACCCCAACTTTATCGACTTTGCCGAGCTTATCGAGGCAGGGTATCTAGAGCAGCGCGATATCGATGGCGTGTACCTGGGTTCTGACCCCAGTAACGTCGACTACGGTGCTATCTTTGGCGGCCGCCGTCAGATTCTCGACCGAGCCGCTGAGCGCTTTGCTGCCGACAAGCCGGCCGATTTCGATGACTTTATCCAGGCCAACGAGGACTGGCTCATCCCCTACTGTGAGTTTATGACCGTCAAAGAGGAGTGCGGTCTCAAGGCGTTTTGGGAGTGGCCCGCGGAGCTCCGTACCCGCGGCGAGGCTTCCGCCAAGGTCTGCGCCGACCATCCGGCGCGTATGCTCTACCACCAGATGACGCAGTACTTCTTCGATCGCCAGTGGAGCCGCCTCAAGGCCTATGCCAACGAGCGCGACATTCTCATCATCGGCGACCTGCCCATCTATGTCTCGCGTGACTCCGTCGAGATGTGGGCGACGCCTGAGCTCTTTAAGATCGACGCCGCCGGCAATCCGGTGAGCGTCGCCGGCACGCCGCCCGACCAGTTCTCGGCCACCGGCCAGTACTGGGGCAACCCCATCTACGACTGGGACGCCATGGAGTCCGACGGCTTCTCCTGGTGGGAGGGCCGCATTCGCGCCGCCCTCGACATGTACGACGTCATCCGCCTGGATCACTTCCGCGGCTTCGAGGCCTATTGGGAGGTGCCGTTCTCCTCGCCCGATTCGTCCTACGGTTCGTGGACGCAGGGTCCCGGCCTCAAGTTCTTCAAGACGCTCGAGGAAAAGCTCGGCACGCTGCCCATCATCGCCGAGGACCTGGGCTTCCTCACCCCCGGCGTCATCGACATGCGCGACAACTCGGGCTTCCCCGGCATGAAGATCCTGCAGTTTGCCTTTGAGGGCACCAACTCGTACTACCTGCCGCATAACTACATCGCCAACACCGTCGCCTATGTGGGCACCCACGACAACGAGACGGCGCGCGGTTGGTTTGAGGGAACGGCTACCCCGCGTCAGCGCGAGCAGGCAGCCCTGTACACCCATCAGCAGGCCGGCGAACCCATGACAGATGCACTCAATCGCACCATCGCCGCCAGCGTGAGCGACACGTGCATCTACACCATGCAGGATTTGCTCAACTTGGGCAACGAGGCGCGCATCAACACCCCTGCCACGCTGGGCGGCAACTGGACCTGGCGCATGCTCGACGGCGCCATCACCCGCGAGCTCGAGCACAAGCTCACCGACTGGACCGAGACCTACTTCCGTATCCCGTCGGAAGCCGAAATCGAGCTTCCTCAATAGGAGCTACCGCGCCCGACCCCTCCCCACCGTGCGGACGCGCTTGCTTTTCCCGCGCGAGGCCACCCCAATCCCCTCGCGCGGGCTTCTTATGAATTGCAGACATGAAACAACCCATCACAGGAGAAAACATGCCCCAAATTAACCTCATGGAACTCGCCGAGCAGTCTTTTGGCGCCTCGCTCGAGCAGCTCGACGACCGTCGCATTTACAAGCTGCTGGTCAAACTCGTGCAGGAGCGCTCCGCCGCCCGCCCGCTCAACAACGGCAAGAAAAAGCTCTATTACATTTCCGCCGAATTTTTGATCGGCAAGCTGCTCATCAACAACATGATCGACCTCGGCATCTACGACGAGGTTAAGGACCAGCTCACCGCCGCAGGCCACGACCTCAACAAGATCGAGGAGTTCGAGGTCGAGCCGTCACTCGGCAACGGCGGCCTGGGCCGCTTGGCCGCATGCTTCCTGGATTCCATCGCCACGCTGGGCTTGACCGGCGATGGCGTGGGCCTCAACTATCACTACGGTCTGTTCCGTCAGCGCTTTGTCGACAACCAGCAGAAGGCCGTCCCCGACGAGTGGCTCGGTGAGCAGGACATCCTAGTCGACGATGACCGCTCCTACACCGTCGAGTTCGGCGATTTTGCCGTTACCTCCAAGCTCGTCAACATCGATGTGCCCGGTTACGGCCAGCCCACCAAGAACCGCCTGCGTTTGTTCGACCTGGCGAGCGTCGACGACGGCCTGGTCCCCGGCAGCTCCATCGACTTCGACAAGACCGAGATCGCCAAGAACCTCACCTTGTTCCTCTACCCCGACGATTCCGACGAGCAGGGCCGCCTACTTCGCATCTATCAGGAGTACTTCATGGTGAGCAACGCCGCCCAGCTCCTGATCGACGAGGCCGTCGAGCGCGGCAGCAACCTGCACGATCTGGCCGATTACGCCGTTGTCCAGATCAACGACACGCACCCCACCATGGTCATTCCCGAGCTCATTCGCTTGCTCACCACCGAGCATGGCATCGAGTTTGACGAGGCCGTGACCATCGTACGCTCCATGGTCGCCTACACTAACCACACGATTCTTGCCGAGGCGCTCGAGAAGTGGCCGCTCGCCAGCCTACAGAAGGTCTCCCCTGCCATCGCCGACATTATCGTCAAGCTCGATGAGATCGCGAA
>JAYBEF010000019.1:0-22624 GCA_037277825.1 Collinsella sp. | reverse complement strand
ACGCCGCCCTCTCAAGGCGGAGATCACCAGTTCGAATCTGGTACGGGCTACCAAAATTGAACGCCCGGGCCTCGTAAGAGACCCGGGTTTTGTGTATTGACCGTATATACGGCGCCTGCCGTGTTTCGCTCAGATCGAGGAGTAGCCATGGATCTGCCCATCAGCTTGCAAGACATCACGTATGCCGAGAACTATCTGGCGCAGGGCGACCTGGCTACGGCGACGCCGCTGCTGGAGCGTCTGGTGGAGCTCGCCGAGGAGTATATTGATGCTGAGTGCAAGACGGAGGAGAAGCGTCAATACTTTAGCTTCGATAGCAAGTTTGAGCGCTTGGCCTATCGCCGCGTGGAGAAGGATCCGCGCGAGCTCGTGCAGGTCGAGGTGCCGTTTGACCGCCTGTACTCTGATATGGCGTTTGCCTACATTCGCCAGCAGGATTATGTGAGCGCTCGTAATGCCCTGATGCAGGCTGTGCGTTGGGACCCCATGAACTGCAACTATCGCTTGGATTTGGCCGAGCTGTTCCGCGCACTCGAGGACAAGCAGGAATGGGCATCGCTCTCGTTCTCGGTGCTGGAGCGTGCAAGCGATGGCAAGTGCGCCGCCCGCGCTTACGCCAATCTAGGCCAGTACTTCTTGGAGCCCGAGACCGAGAACGTTTCGGCTGCCGTGGGCTGCGCGCGTCTGGCGCTGCGCCTGGCGCCCAACGATGCGCATACGACGCGCCTGCTCAACAAGATCCATACCACCTATCCGGATGCCGCCGATGAGAGCGACGAGCACGTGATGGGTGAACTGGCCCTGCAAGGCGTTCCGACCTCGCCTTCGGCCGAGATTGCCATCTGCCTGATTATGTGCGCGACCGATGCTGCAAGCGACGGCGACAAGCAGGAGGCGACGCGCCTGACGGTGCGTGCTCGCGACTTGGTGGGCGAGGAGGCCTGCGCGGCGATTATTAAACTGGTGCGCGAGAGCGATGCCGAGCTCAATGCCGAGCGCAAGGCAAAGCGCGAGACTGCGGGCTCAAACGCCGATGGAGCCAAGGGGGCCGGCGATGCCCAGTAAGCGCGAGCGCAAACTCATTTCCAAGAATCGCTCGGCACATCACGAGTACTTTATCGATGAGACGTTTGAGTGCGGTATTGAGCTGAGCGGCACCGAGGTCAAGTCGATTCGCGAGCGCGCCTGCCAGATCACCGATACCTTCGCGCTGATCCGCGGCGGGGAGTGCTGGCTCGTCGGCCTGCATATCCACCCTTATAGCCATGGTGGCGTGTGGAATCGCGATCCCGACCGTCGGCGTCGTCTGCTGCTGCACCGCAAGGAGATTGACTTTCTTGACGGCAAACTTCGCAACCGTGGTTATGCGCTGGTTCCGTTGGAGCTCTACTTTAATACCGACGGCCGCGTAAAGCTGCTGCTGGGTCTAGGTCGCGGCAAGAAGCTCTACGACAAGCGCGAGGACATGGCCAAGCGTGATGTCCAACGCGAGATCGACCGCGCCCTTAAGGAACGCAACCGCTAGGCACTCTGTATAAGTTGCGGTGGAATACGGACTGTTTTGCCTGTTTGAGGGACTATTCAGTCCCTATTTCACCGCAACTGTGGGTGTCTCATCTTTCTTACTGTTCTGACACATATGTCTCAAAGGCGGCGTCCGTTATGGGTGCCGCCTTTTTTTGTGGGTACATACATCCATGAGGTTCAATTCTGGGTTAGGGGAGTGATCGTTATGGACAAAACTGCGTTCTTTACGATGCCGAGCGGCCTGTATGTGGTGAGTGCCGCGGCCGACGGGCTGCGTGCCGGCTGCGTTATCAACACAGCGGTGCAGGTGACATCCGCCCCGGCGCGCATCTCGGTTGCCGTGAACAAGGAAAATGTCACGTCCGGCGTAATCGCATCGGCTAAGGCTTTTGCGCTGACCGTGATTGACCAGACCGCCGACATGCTCTATATCGGCAACTTTGGCTTCCGCACCAGCAGCGATTACGACAAGTTTGCCAAGTACGAGACCCACGAGACCGCGCTGGGCATGCCCTATGTGCCCGAGCACGCGGCGGCGCTGTTTAGCTGCCGTCTGATTGATGCCGTGGATGTGGGCACGCACCTGCTCTTTATCGGTGAGGTCGAAGATGCCGAGCGTCTGAGCGGCGAGGCCCCGCTGACCTATGACTACTACCACAAGGTGTTAAAGGGCAAGACGCCGCCCAAGGCTTCGTCGTATCAAGGCTAGAAATGTTCTAAAAATACTTGCATTATATTATTGAGAATATATACTAATAAGCAAGTACACCAGCAGTCACGTTCGAGAGGAAAACATCATGGCTGAGGAGAAGAAGACGTATAAGTTCGTGTGCACCGTTTGCGGTTACGAGGTTGAGGTCGACACGCCCGAGCTGCCCGAGGACTACGTGTGCCCGGTGTGCGGCGTCGGTCCCGATCAGTTTGAGCTCGTCGAGGAGTAACTCGCAGGCACACGGCGAAAGCCGAACATAGCTCTGTCCAAGGGTCCCGGTCGAATTCTCGGCCGGGACCCTTTTGATTTATCTGACGGTTTAAAACGGTCTCACGTGTTACAGATTAAGACGTTATATCTGGACAGTCACGCCATCCCAATTACATCCCCGTTAGCAGCACGATGTCGAGAATCGTCACGATGACGCCGATCCCTACGAGCAGCGCGTTGAGCGGGCGCGAGTTGGCGTATTTGCCCATAACGCGGGCTGAGCTGGTGAGCCGTATGAGCACAAAGACCGTAATCGGCAGCTGAAGCGACAGCAGTGCCTGACTCCAGATGAGACCTTCAAAAGGATTTGGGATGACCAGACACGCCGCCACTGCGCCGGCGAAACAGGCCGCTACCCCGATCGAGGAATGTCGGTCGTGGATGTCGTATTCCTCGTCGAACATGCCCGCGGTGATGGTTCCCGCCGCCATGCCCGCTGTCACGCTGCTCGATAGTCCCGCGAACAGCAGCGCTACCGCAAAGATGGTCGAGCTCGCCGGGCCCAAGATGGGGGAGAGCGTGGCCGCTGCGACGGCGAGGTCGTCTACGACAATGCTGTGCGCAAAGAAGGTCGTTGCGGCCAGGATGACCATGGCCGAGTTGATTGCCCAGCCCACGCCCATCGAAAAGAGCGTGTCGAAGAGCTCATAGCGCAGACGCTCTTCGATAACCTGCTCGCCTTGGCCTTCGAAGTGCATGGATTGGATGACCTCGGAGTGTAGAAAGAGGTTGTGGGGCATAACGACCGCACCCAGGACACTCACGATAATCGCGGCAGAGCCAGTGGGCATACTGGGCGTGATCCAGCTTGCGGCGGCTTGCGGCCAGTCGACCTTGACTAGTGCAAGCTCGGCCAAAAACGAGAGTCCTACCACGCCTACGAGGGCGATGATCCAGCGTTCGGCACGCTTGTAGGAACTCGTCATGAGCATCGCCATCGATACTGCCGCCACGATGACGCAGCCCGCACGTACGGGCAGCCCAAAGAGC
The DNA here is from genome assembly GCA_037277825.1 of Collinsella sp. Lineage (GTDB taxonomy): Bacteria > Actinomycetota > Coriobacteriia > Coriobacteriales > Coriobacteriaceae > Collinsella. The sequence goes on along the minus strand of JAYBEF010000019.1, from coordinate 19,125 downwards.
ATTTGAAGGGCAATCGCGCCACCCAAGACTTCGGCCATGGCGGTGGCGATGGTCGCGAGATAGGCACTGGCGAGCACCGTGCGTCCAACGAAGCGGGGGAGGTAACGTGTCGTGGCCTCGGCAAGACAGGCGCCCGTGGCGATGCCCAGGTGCGCCGCGTTGTGCTGCAAGACGATCAGCATAATCGTGGACAGCGTGACGATCCACAGCAGCGCGTAGCCAAACTGCGAGCCCGCGGCCATATTGGAGGCCCAGTTGCCCGGGTCGATAAAGCCGACGGTCACGAGCAGCCCGGGGCCGATATTCCGCGCAATGTCTAGGCCTCCGTGACCGCCGGTGCGGTGCGAGCCAAAGTGTTGTTTGAGATGGTTGAGCATGGTGCGCTCCTGCGTGCCGTTTGTTTGACGCCGCAAAGGATACCCGTTTTAGGCTCAAAAGTTAACTATGACTAACAAAATAGTTGTATTTGAATGGGGTGGGGAAAGGGGGTTGCCGAAATGTCTTGATCTGTAACAACTGGGGATGGAAATTGGGTCTAGGTGTTACAGATCAAGACAGGAAGAAATGGTCCTATGGAAAATCTCGATCTGTAACAGCTGACCGCCAAAACTGACCCTTCGTGTTACAGATTGAGACATTCGGAACCGTCTCTCGAAAACATCTTGATCTGTAACAGTTAGTCGTCGAAATTGGGTCTTACTGTTACAGATTGAGATGTTTGAAGCGGTGAGCTTACAGGCCGAACTTGGGGCCTATGTTGTCGCCCTCGAGGTCGGCGGTGTCCACTCGTAGGGCGTGCGTTACGCGATTGTTTCGAAACGGGTGGGAAACACAACGGGCCGGCGGTGCTCCTAGTATGCCTATTCAACTGACTGTCTAATATCTAGGGGAGGATCGCGATGCAGGCAGATTCCGCTCAGCAGCAGGGCCTTTATCGCCCCGAATTCGACCACGATGCATGCGGCATCGGCGCGCTTGCCGATATCAACGGCGAGCGCCATCACCAGATCCTGGACGACGCACTGTCCATTCTGGTCAACTTGGAGCACCGCGGCGGCACGGGACTCGAGAAGAACACCGGCGACGGCGCCGGCATCCTGTTCCAGGTTCCGCATCACTTTTTCCGTAAAGAGGCTCAAAAGTGTGGCCAGATTCTGCCGGCAGAGGGCGACTATGGCGTGGCCATGCTGTTCTTCCCGCAGGACGAGAAGGGCGTAGAGGATGCCCGCCGCGTGTTTGAGGAGGGCTGCGCCGAGGCCGGCGTGCCGCTGCTCTTTTGGCGCGAGGTGCCGGTTGACCCGCACGACCTGGGCGAGACGGCCCACGCCTGTATGCCCACTATCCTGCAGGCCTTCCTGGGCCGTCCGGACGACACGCCCGCCGGCGATGCCTTCGAGCGCCGCCTGTACGTGTGCCGCCGCACTATCGAGAAGAAGGCCGACGCTGAGTTTGCCCTGCGCGACAAAATCTTCTATGTATGCTCCATGAGCTCGCGCACCATCGTGTACAAGGGCATGCTGGTCGCCACGCAGATGCGCCGCTTCTTCATCGATCTCAACGACGCCGCCGTCAAGACGGCCGTGGCGCTCGTCCACTCGCGCTACTCCACCAACACCACGCCCAGCTGGGAACGCGCGCACCCCAACCGCTTTATCATCCACAACGGCGAGATCAACACCCTCAAGGGCAACGTCAACTGGATCCGCGCCCGCGAGCCCAACCTGTACAGCCCCGTGCTGCAGCATGATCTTGAGCGCGTGATGCCCATCATCAACCGCGAGGGCTCCGACTCCGCGATTCTGGACAATGTGCTTGAGTTCCTGGTCATGAACGGTCGCCCGCTCACGCGTGCCGCGTCCATGTTGCTGCCCGAGCCGTGGGACCACAACGACAGCCTGAGTGAGGAGTGCCGCGCCTACGACGCTTACCAGTCCATGCTCATGGAGCCGTGGGACGGTCCTGCCGCTATCGCCTTTACCGACGGCCGTACCCTGGGTGCCGCCCTCGACCGTAACGGCCTGCGCCCGGCTCGCTATTACGTGACGCGCGACGGCCGCTTTATGTTGGCGAGTGAGGTGGGCACCATCGAGGTGAGCCCCGAGAACATCCTGACGAGCGGCTGTCTGGGGCCGGGCCAGATGCTCGAGGTCGACTTTGCCCGCGGCCGCGTGATCTACAACGACGAGCTGCGCGCTCGTTACGCCAAGGAAAAGCCCTATCGCGACTGGATCGCCGAGGAGACGCTGACCGTCGACGCGCTCGACAAGCCCGTCGCGCCCACGCCCGCCGAGGATACCGAGGTGCCCGCCGCCGTGCGCATGGCCAAGCTCGGGTATCACTGGGATGATGTTGACGAAGTCGTGCGTCCCATGGCCCAGCAGGGCAAGGCGCCGCTCGCCTCGATGGGTATCGATGCGCCGCTGGCCTGCCTGTCCAAGAAGACGCGCTCGTTCTTTGACTACTTCTATCAGCTGTTCGCCCAGGTCACGAACCCGCCCATCGACGCCCTTCGCGAGCATATGGTCACCTCGACCACGCTCTACCTGGGCAACCACGGCAACCTGCTCGAGGACTCTCGTACGGCCTGCCAGCTGGTTCGCCTGGAGCGCCCACTGCTGAGCGAGGAGGAGTTCGACCGCATTTGCGCCATCGACCGCGTGGGCTTTAAGACCCGCCGTTTCCGTGCCGTCTACCGCCGCGATGCCGGCGAGGGCGCGCTGCAGGCTGCGCTCAAGCAGCTTGCCGAAGACGTCGAGGCTGCGGTTCGCGATGGCGTGAACATCGTGGTGCTGAGCGACCGTGCCGCTGCGGGCGAGGTGCCCGTGCCGTCGCTGCTCGCCGTGGGCTGTGTGCACAACCACCTGATCCGTGCCGGCGTGCGTACCTTTGCCGACATCGTGGTGGAGTGTGGCGACGCCGTGTCCCCGCACGACTTTGCGGCGCTGGTGGGCTACTCCGCGAGCGGCATCTATCCGTACAACGCGCATGCGTGCATTCGCGACTTGGCGGCGCACGGCGATCTGGACGTGACAGCCGAGCAGGGCATCGCCAACTACAACAAGGCTGCGACCGCCGGCATCGTCTCCATCATGTCCAAGATGGGCATCTCCACGGTGCAGAGCTACCACTCCGCGCAGATCTTCGAGGCCGTGGGCTTTACGCTGGAGTTTGTCAACGCGTACTTCGCCGGCACGGTGAGCCGTGTGGGCGGTATGGGTGTCGAGGACGTCGAGCGCGAGCAGAATGAGCGCTACGACGCCGCGCTCGCTATCCTTAAGAGCCCGGCTCCCGATCAGCTGCCCACGTTGGGTCTGACCAAGTGGCGCCCGCTCGGCGGCGAGGATCACCTCATCGATCCGCAGACTGTCTACTTGCTGCGGACCGCCTGCCGTGAGGACAGCTACGACACCTTTAAGGAGTACAGCGCCCGCCTGCACCGCACCGGCCGTGCCGTGCGCCTGCGCGACCTGCTGGACTTTGATGCCAGCGGCCGCACGCCGGTTTCGCTCGACGAGGTCGAGCCCGCGCTCAACATCGTCCGCCGCTTTAACACCGGCGCCATGTCGTACGGTTCCATCAGCAAAGAAGCACACGAGTGCATGGCCATCGCCATGAACCGCCTGCATGGCCGTTCCAACTCCGGCGAGGGCGGCGAGGACCCGCGCCGCGAGACCCCGCTGGCTAACGGTGACTCCAAGAATTCCGCCATCAAGCAGGTGGCAAGCGCGCGCTTTGGCGTGACGAGCCGCTACCTGTGCAGCGCCTTTGAGATTCAGATCAAGATGGCCCAGGGCGCCAAGCCCGGCGAGGGCGGCCACCTGCCCGGCAAGAAGGTCTACCCCTGGATCGCCGAGGTCCGTCAGTCCACGCCCGGCATCGGCCTGATCTCGCCTCCGCCGCACCACGACATCTACTCCATCGAGGACCTGGCGGAGCTTATCTTCGATCTTAAGAACGCCAACCCCGGCGCACGCGTGTCGGTCAAGCTGGTCAGCGAGGCCGGCGTCGGCACCATCGCCACCGGTGTGGCCAAGGGTGCCGCCGACAAGATCTTGATCAGCGGCCACAACGGCGGCTCCGGTGCTGCGGCGCGCGATTCGATCTGGCACGCCGGTCTGCCGCTGGAGCTTGGCCTTGCCGAGGCCCAGCAGACGCTGCTGCAAAACGGCCTGCGCTCACGCGTGGTGCTCGAGGCCGATGGCAAGCTCATGGACGGCACCGACGTCGCCGTCGCCTGCCTGCTGGGTGCCGAGGAGTTTGGCTTTGCGACCATGCCGCTCATCTCCATGGGCTGCCTCATGCAGCGCGACTGCCAGCAGGATACCTGCCCGGCCGGCATCGCTACGCAAAACTGCCGCCTGCGTCGCGGCTTCCGCGGCAAGCCCGAGCACGTCGAGCGCTTTATGCTCTTTGTTGCCGAGCAGTTGCGCGAGGTCATGGCGAGCCTGGGCTTCCGCACCATCGATGAGATGGTCGGCCATCCCGAGTGCTTGCGCCAGATCGAGGTCCCGGACAACCGCAAGGCCAACCTGCTGGATCTGTCGCCCGTGCTGGCGAGCGCGACCTGTGAGTTTGGTGCCCACATCCCGGGTGCCGACGGCCGTCACTTCCTGCCCCAGATGGCTGCCGACAGCGAGCTTGACAAGACGCTCGACTCCACGTTGTTTGTGCCCTATACGGCCGATGCCCGTGCGCACCTGCGTCCGATTCGCTTTCGCGCCGACATCGCCAACGTCAACCGCTGCGTGGGCACCATCTTGGGCAACGCGGTGACCAAGGCGCATCCCGAGGGTCTGCCCGCCGGCTCCATCACCATCGATTGCGATGGTTCGGCCGGTCAGAGCTTTGGCGCTTTCCTGCCGCGCGGCATTACGCTCAACGTGTGCGGCGACGCCAACGACTACTTTGGCAAGGGCCTTTCGGGCGGCGAGGTATCGGTGCGCCCCAACCCGCATGCGACCTACAAGTTCGACGAGAACATCATCGTGGGCAACGTTGCGTTCTTTGGCGCCACGAGCGGTCGCGGCTTTATTAACGGCCTTGCCGGCCAGCGTTTCGCCGTGCGCAACTCCGGTGCCACGGTGGTGGTCGAAGGCTGCGGCAACCATGGCTGCGAGTACATGACGGGAGGTCTGGCGCTCATCTTGGGCGAAGTCGGGCAGAATTTTGCCGCCGGCATGACAGGCGGCGTGGCCTATGTCTTTGATCAGTACGGCACGCTCAGTGCTCGCGTGAACCACGAGAGCGTGGAGCTCAAGGCCCCGACGGCCGGCGAGCTGGCGCAGATTCGCGAGCTCATCCAGGAGCACGTGGACGCGACGCAGAGCCCGCGCGGCATTAAGCTGCTCTACAGCTTCGACTCGATGAGCAAGCACTTTGTGAAGGTCATTCCGACCGAGTACGAGCGCGTGTTGGCGATTGTCGCCGCCGCCGAGGCCATCGGTAAGACGCATGCGCAGGCCGAGGAGCTGGCGTTTGACATTGTGACCGGTCGCGCCGACGCCGCCGATGTCGCTCGCTTTGATGTGGCGGGTGGTGTCGCTGGCGCTGCGCCCACCACCGCCAGCTCTGTTGCTTCGACCAAAAAGGAGGCGTAAGTGCCATGGGTAAGCCCGGTGCTTTTCTTGATATCGATCGCGTGACCCACGAGCTGCGCCCCGTGGAGGAGCGCAGCCGCGATTTCGATCCGCTGTACGTGGAGCTCGACGACGATGCGCGCCGTGCCCAGGCGAGCCGCTGCATGATGTGTGGTGTGGCGTTTTGCCAGATGGGCGCGAGCTTTGGCAAGGCGCGTCCGAGTGGCTGCCCGCTGCACAATCTGATTCCCGAGTGGAACGAGCTAGTGTATCGCGGCCGCTGGGACGAGGCTGCCGAGCGTCTGTCACTCACCTCGCCTATGCCCGAGTTCACGAGCCGCGTGTGCCCGGCGCTGTGCGAGGCCGCGTGTAACCTGGGCTCGGTCGACGGCCAGCCCACGACGATTCACGACAACGAGCGCGCGATCAGCGACCATGAGTGGGCAAATGGCGGTCCGCGCCGCTTTGAGCCGGCAGGGGAGGGCGCGCCCACGGTTGCCGTGGTGGGCTCCGGTCCCGCTGGTCTGGTGGCAGCATGGGAGCTTGCGCGTCGTGGGGCCCGCGTGACTGTGTTTGAGCGCGACGACCGCCCGGGCGGTCTGCTCATGTACGGCATTCCCAACATGAAGCTCGAGAAGTCCGTGGTCGAGCGTCGCGTGGCGCTCATGCGCGAGCTGGGCATTGTGTTCGAGCTGGGTGCTGACGTTACGAACCCTGCGGTGGCGGCCAAGCTCAATGGCTTTGACGCCGTCGTGGTGGCTGCCGGTGCTCGCGCCCCGCGTGGGCTGGCTGCTGAGAATATTGACGCACCCGGCGTGGTGTATGCCGTGGACTACCTGACGGCCTCGACCGTCTCGGTGCTCGATGGCGGCGAGCCTGTCGTCGATGCACACGGCCTGGACGTCGTGGTCATTGGCGGCGGCGATACCGGTAACGACTGCGTGGGCACCGCGGTACGTCAGGGTGCGCGCAGCGTGCGCCAGTTTGAGTTCTTGCCGGCGGCGCCTGATGCGCGCGCGGCGAGCAACCCCTGGCCGCAGTGGCCAAACGTTAAGAAGACCGACTACGGCCAGCAGGAGGCCATCGCTGTCATGGGCGGCGAGATGCGCGCTTGGGGCGTGGATACGCTCGAGGTGCTGCTGGACAAGAAGGGCGCGGCCGCGGGCCTGCGCGTGGTCGATCTGGATTGGTCGGCTGGCAAGCCCGAGCGCATCGCGGGCTCCGAGCACGAGGTGCCGGCCCAGCTGGTGCTCATCGCCTGCGGCTTTACGGGCCCAGAGCACGGTGTGTTCGACGCCGTTGGCGTGCCCGTTGCCACTGCTGGTCGTCCGCTGCCTGTGATGGCCGCCGAGGGCTCGCATCTTGCGGCGCGTGTTGGCGGCGTCGCTGTGGATGCCGCGCCGGTGTATGTTGCCGGTGACGCTCGTAACGGCAGCTCGCTCGTGGTGAACGCTATGGCCGACGCCCTGGCCTGCGCTGCCGAAGTCGCCGACGCGCTGGAGCTGTAAGGCGGCTGTCCACAGCTGAATCGTCAAGGGCTGTCCCCGAATGCCGGCCCAAAAGGAACGTCCCCAAGTGCCGGCAGCTGGGGACGTTCCTTATGTGCCGGCATTCGGGGACACTCCTTGCGAGTTCGCAGGCGACTTTGTCATTTGCCGACGTGCAAGTGTTCATTCGTCGACGTTTGCGACTGTGCTACTCTGCTCTTTCTGTGGTGGTAGCGGGCGTTTGCCTCAAATGAGTGAACTGACTGTCTATATCTACCTGCGGTTTCTTTGCGGTGCGCTCATTCGGTCAAGTGTCCCGTCAAGTGTTTGGTCAGCATCTGGTTTGCAGCCGGAGGCCTATTTTGCCCGCGCTGGTCGTGGCTGCCCACCCTCCTCGTAAGCTCAAATTGAGGTTCATCAGTTTGAGGAGGATGCCGTGACTGACCACGTTTTAGACCGAGCGCATCTGGCCGAAGCCGTTGGCAACGATATTGCCGACATGGCCCATTTTTGGATGCTGCGGAAGTTTCAGTTTTTGGAGCCGGCGCGCGAGCAGTTCGAGATCATTGTCGACCCGTGGCTCGGCTATTGCACCGAGCCTTCCCAAAACGAAATCATGGCCTACAACATGGCATTTACCGATTGGCTGCTCTTCGAGCGCCCCTATCGCCATGGCAAGACGCTGCTCGAGCTGTATGTTGATGAGCCGCCGGCATCGCTTTCGCCTGCCTCGCTCAAGCGGCTCGAGCAGGTATGCGACACGCAGTATTTCTCGCGCTTTGGCATTTTGGACAAGGATCCTGCGACTGGTATGGTCGCGCTGAAGGACACACGCACCGACCGTCGCTTTGACGTCTACGATCCGCATATCGTGCAAAAGGAGCATTGGAGCGACGGAGCGATTGCGGTGCGCCTCGCCTGCGTCGACGATGTCTGGCTGACGGCGGGACAACTCTATCTGTATGACATCGCACGCCTGAGTGACACGGCGGTCGATGGGCCTGGTGCGGTGCATCCGGAGGACCTGCAGGATGGCTTTGACACCTCGTGCATCAGTTTCTTCTTGCGTCTGGTCCGCGACATCATGGGCGCCCAGGGGCGGTACGTAAAGTCGCTCAACATCTACGAGCAGGAGTGGGAGTAAGGGATGGGCTGTCGCAGCGCCGCCGCGTGTCTATTTGTCTCGATCTGTAACGTTTAGGGACAAAAAACCGGTCTACCTGTTACAGATCGAGACGAATGCTTGGGCGCTGCTGATTTGTCTAAATCTGTAACGTTTAGGGCCCTGGAGAACGTCTAACTGTTACAGATCGAGACGTTTGGCACCTGGTTGGGGGAATGTCTCAATCTGTAACATCTACAGGCCAAAACTCGACCTACCTGTTACAAATTGAGACAAAGGTTGGACGCGGTGTCGAAAGATCTCGATCTGTAACATCTAGCGGCCAAAAATCGGTCTTCCTGTTACAGATCAAGACATTTGTCAGCGGAGGCAACGGTGACGATGGTCCATTTGTCTGACGTGGTGGTGATGAAAGTGTCTAATACCGTTCTCAAACACAAACATGCGACTCGCAACACGTTGGCGCGGAACAGGATGCTCGCGCGGCTCACGGAGGCGACCGAGCAAGGTACGCTGCTCGCAACGCATGACAATACCGAGCTCATGTGGTTGCGACGCCATGTTGGAACCGACGATATTGCGGAGCCCGAGCCGTACCTGTTCTGTTTTAAGCATGATTGGGATGCATTGACGCTGACGGAGCGAGCACTGAGGACTATCAAAGGGCTTGCGGAATTTCATCCCGATTGGGCGTTTTGGGGCTATGACGCGGCGCTTTTGTGGGGTTTGGAGGTGCCGAATGATCTGCTTGGGCCACGATATCTTGTTAAGACGGGTTGCTCGGTGCCGCTGAGTGCAGGGTGTCGGCTGTTGCGTCCGCAGGCGGCGGGTGTACTTGAACAAGTCGACGGCGTGCAGGTGACGTCGTTTTGGCGCACGGTGGAGGATTGCTTGCTGCGTGCGCCGTTCTCCTACGGATTGGCGATTGCCGATTCTGCACTGCGGGCGAAAGGCGTATCGCGCGATGACTTTTGTGAGCGGCTTCGTATAGATTGTGAAGGCAAGCACGGGCATCGCAGAGCACAGGTGATTGCGTCGTATGCGGACGGGCTGTCCGAAAACGGCGGCGAGTCTCGGTTCCGAGCGTTCTTTATTGCGTACGACTTTCCGGTTCCGGAGCTGCAGGTGGAGTTTCGCGACCCGCTCGATCCGAGCCAGGTATTTCGCGTCGACTATTTTTGGCAGCTCGAGGACGGGACGTGTGTCATCGGCGAGCTCGACGGAAAGGTGAAGTACACCTTGCAGAACGGCGAGGGCCGGGAGTCGGTCGACCCATTCGTGGCAGAACGTCAACGGGAGTCCCATCTGACAATGCTCGGGCACAAGGTGCTTCGGTTTACGTTTGATGAGCTCAAGAATCCGGGGAAGCTGGTTGAGAAGATGAGGCTGGCGGGTATTCCGCGACGGCCCGATTTGGCTGAGGAGTGGAGACGTCAGTGGTATGGGCGCTGAGAGGTTTTGTCTCAATCTGTAACGTTTAGAGGTTATTTGAGCTCGTAATTGTTACAGATCGAGACAAGCCGGTGAAACGTTGACCGAATGTCTCGATCTGTAACATCAAGGGGCCCAATAACCCTGTACCTGTTACAGATCGAGACATTTCCCTGTTGTCGGTGGGGTGGGACTGCAGCATATTCCGTCTCCCACATCCCCTCTTCCCTCCGTTAACCGATGCGTCTGCAGCAATCCAGCGGGACTAGGTGATAATGGACAAATGTCCAAGTTAATCGTGAGGGAGGAGCTCGATATGGCGTCTGCCGATCGTTCCACGTTGTTTATCAATGCGACCATTCTGGATGGCTCGGAGCATATGGAGCCGCAACCCGATATGGCCGTGACTGTTGAGCGCGGCGTCATCACCTGGATGGGGCCGAGTGCTGTGGCGCAGGCGCCCGCGGGTGCCGAGGTTATCGACCTGGGCGGTGCGTATCTCATGCCCGGTCTCATCAATATGCACGTGCACCTGTGCGGCTCGGGCAAGCCTGTCTCGGCCGGCGATGCGGGCGCGCTGATGAAGAAGCTCGATAATCCCGTGGGGCGCGCCATCGTGCGCCATATTCTTAAGGGCAGCGCCCAACAACAACTGGCAAGTGGCGTGACCACGGTGCGCGGCGCGGGCGACCCGCTGTTTGCCGATCTGGCCGTGCGCGATGCTATCGATGCCGGCAAGTATCAAGGTCCTCGCCTGGTGGCGCCGGGAACGGGCGTCACAGTGCCGGGCGGCCATGGTGCGGGCCTGTTCGCCCAGGTGGCCAACAGTCCCGCCGAGGCAGCCGAACAGGTGCGCGACCTGTATGCGCGCGGTGCCGACGTCATTAAGCTGTTCGTGACGGGCGGCGTGTTCGATGCGACCGAGGTGGGCGAGCCGGGCGTGCTGCGTATGCCGGTGGAGGTTGCCGCGGCGGCATGCAAGGCGGCGCACGATATGGGCCTTCCGGTTATGGCCCATGTCGAGAGTACCGAGGGCGTGAAGGCCGCGCTTGAGGCCGGCGTTGACACGATTGAGCACGGCGCTCCGTTGACACCCGAAATCTTGGAGCTGTATCGTGGCGCCGCGGGCACACAGCTCGAGGGGCGTGCGCCGAGTGTGACCTGCACTATCAGCCCGGCGCTGCCGTTTGTATTGCTCGACCCGGAAAAGACCCATTCGACCGATACGCAAAAGAAGAACGGCGACATCGTGTGCTCGGGCATCATCGAGAGCGCCCGTGCCGCACTGGAAGCTGGCGTTAAGGTGGGCCTTGGCACGGACTCGAGCTGCCCGTTCGTGACGCAGTACGACATGTGGCGTGAGGTGGCCTATTTTGCCAAGTATGTCGGCGTGAGCAACGCTTTCGCACTGCATACGGCTACGCAAGTCAACGCCGAGCTGCTGGGGCTGGACGGCGAGACTGGCACGATCGAGTGCGGCAAGGCCGCCGATATCTTGGTGACGCGCGAGAACCCGCTCGATGACCTGTGCGCTCTGCGTGAGCCGATGCACGTGATGTGTCGCGGCGATCTGGTGTGCAAACTCAAGGTGAAGCGCATCCCCGAGGTGGATGCCGAGCTCGACGCGATTATGGCCATGCCAGCCGAAGCTCTGGCTGAGGAGCTGGCCCGCGACGGCGTAGCATAGGTGTGACAAAGGGACAGCTCCGTTGTCGCATACAAAAAGCCGAGGTCTCAGCGCGAGGCCTCGGCTTTTATTTGTCCTATGGTATGGCGGCTAGGAGCGCGTCTCCATCTTGGCGTGGCACTTGGGGCAGGTGACGCGGATCTTGCCCTTGCCCTTGGGGACGGAGAGCATCTGGCCGCAGTTGGGGCACTTGAGATAGGCCGTGGTCTTGCGGCCCTTCCACATCTTCTTGGCCGTGCGCTTGGCACGCTCAAAGTCTTCCTTACTGGTGCCGGCCGCGCGTGAGGTGCTGGCCGCTGCGGTTCCGCCGCCCAAGCTGGCGACGAATTTGCCCAGGCAGGGGACGTTTGCAGTCGCGGCGACAAAGGCCTCGTTCTCGTTGTGACGTGCGTCGATATTTTTGGACAGGCCGCGCAGCACGCCAATCACGATTACGGCGATGGCAATCCAGCTGAGCCACTGGATGCGGGCTATCGATCCGATCATCGCGATGACGATGCCGGCAAAACCCATCACGATGGTGAGTTCATCGGCACCATTGCGACCCTTCATAAAGTCATTCATGCAAATTGCCTTTCGTTCGATATGCTGCACGCCTTTATACCCGATTTAGAGCAAGGGGGACAGGTTAATCTGCACCAATGTGGTGCAAACATACCTGTCCCCGGAATACCAAGACGGTGCAAACGTACCTGTCCCCAATGCCCCAATTACTTGGAGAGTTTGTCGACGACGCGTTCGATTTCGGCGAGTTTGGCGGCTTTGAGGTCTTCGTCGCCCGATTCGATTGCCGAAGTCACGCAGCCCTCGATATGCGCCTTGAGCACGTCGGCGTTAATGCGCGCGAGGAGCGCCTGTGTGGCCATGAGCTGCGTGGAGATATCGACGCAGTAGCGGTCCTCCTCGACCATCCGCAGGATGCCGTCGATCTGACCGCGTGCCGTCTTGAGCATGCGGGTCACCGATTTATGGTCTGCCATCATGTCGGGTCCTCGTTTCTGGTCGATCTTCCGGATGCCCCCGTCAGTTGCGGTGAAATAGTTCTTGTTTGCAGGCTTGAAGCGCTAAAACAGGAACTATTTCACCGCAACTTCTGAAGGGTTGGTTGAGTGGCGGTTGCTGAGCGGCTATGTCAGCCGGCAGTGGTGCCTGTTGGTGCGGCAGCTGCTACGCGGCGGTCACAGACAGGGCGTGGAATTTCTCGCCCGCGGCCTCGACAGCGGCGGCGAGTTGCTCGGCGGTTACGGTGTCGGCGCACTCCACCTGGACGGTCTGAGTCTCGTGGTCGGCGTCGGCGTCGGTTACGCCCGCAACGTTGAGCAGCGCGGTCTCGACGGTGGCGTCGCAGTGGCCGCACATAAGGCCGGAAGTCTTAATTGTGAAACGCATGGGTATTCCTCTCTGTTGTGTCGGCTTTCCCAGGCACCCGACCTTGACCTTCAAACCGTCGCTCGCGTACCAAAGTACGCGTCGCTCCTCTTTCAGGTCAATCTCGGGCACTTGGAAAACCCGTTCTAAATGGACTTAATGGTGAGCCTATTTTGCCACTTTAGGCTTAAAGGATTTCAAACGCAGGGCATTGGACACGACGCACACGCTCGACAGGCTCATGGCCGCGGCGCCAAACATCGGCGAGAGTTGCCATCCGGTGAGCGGGAAGAACACGCCCGCCGCCAGCGGAATGCCGATGCCGTTGTAGAACAGTGCCCAGAACAGGTCCTGCTTGATGTTGCGGATCGTGGCGCGCGAAAGCTCGATGGCGCGGGCGACGTCCATGAGGTCGCTGCGCATGAGCACCACATCTGCCCCTTCTTTGGCGATGTCGGCGCCGGTGCCGATGGCAAGGCCCACGTCGGCGCGCGCCAGGGCGGGGGAGTCATTGATGCCGTCGCCCACCATGGCGACCTTGCCGCCCGCATCCTGCAGTTCGCGCACGTGGCGTTCCTTGTCGGCGGGGAGGACGTCGGCGATGACCTGTTCGCTGCTCAGCCCCACGCGGCGGGCGATGGCCTCGGCCGTCACGCGGTTGTCGCCGGTGAGCATGCGCACGTCGACGCCAAGCGAGCGCAGTGCGGCGATGGCCCCGGCGCTCGTCTCCTTGACCTCGTCAGCCACGGCAATGGTGCCAGCAAGCTCGCCGTTCTTGGCAAAGAACAGCGGCGTCTTGCCTTCGACGGCAAATTGCTCGGCAAGACCCGCGGGCACGGTAACGCCCAACTCGTCCATCAGGCGCATATTGCCGGCGGCAATGGCGTTTTGCCCCTCGCGTGCCGTAACGCCTCGCCCGGGCACGGCAGTAAAGTCCTCGACCATGCGCGCGACGATCCCGCGTGTCTCACACTCGGCCATAATCGCCTCGGCCAGCGGGTGCTCGCTCGAGCGCTCCAACGCGGCGGCCAACTTGAGCAGCGCCTTTTCGCTCATGGCGGGCGAGCCGTCAGCGCGCGTGGCTACCACGATATCGGTCACGGCAGGCTTGCCGCGGGTGACCGTGCCCGTCTTATCGAGCACCACGGTGCCCACGCTGCGCAGGTTCTCCAGCGCCTCGGCGCTCTTAAACAGAATGCCCATCTCGGCGCCCTTGCCGGTGCCGACCATAATGGCGACGGGCGTGGCCAGGCCCAGCGCGCACGGGCAGCTGATCGCCAGCACAGCGACGGCGGAGGTGAGCGCCTCATTCACGTCGCTGGTCAGTGCCATCCACACCACAAAGGTCACGGCCGAGATCACGAATACCACAGGCACGAACACGCCGGCGACCTTGTCGGCCAGTCGAGCAATGGGTGCCTTGGTGGCGTTGGCGTCCTCGACGAGCTGGATAATCTTGGCGAGCGACGTGTCAGCGCCCACACGCGTAGCGCGGAAGGTAAACGATCCGGTGCGGTTGACGGTGGCGGCGTTGACGGTGGCGCCGGCGGTCTTCTCCACGGGGATGGACTCGCCGGTCAGTGCGCTTTCGTCCACGGCCGAAGCGCCCTCGAGTACCACGCCGTCGACAGGGATGGACTCGCCGGGGCGCACACGCAGCACCTGGCCGGGCAGAATGGCATCGACATCGACGGTGGTCTCGGTACCGTCGACGGCCACGACGGTCGCGGTCTTGGGCGCCAGGTCAATGAGCGCCTCGATGGCGCCGCCAGTCTTGGATTTGCTGCGTGTCTCGAGATATTTGCCTACGGTGACGAGCGACAAGATCGTGCCGGCGCTCTCAAAATACAGGTTGTCCATGCTCGTCATCATGGCCTCGTGGACCTGACCCGCGGCTAGCTGGTCGGCCATGATGAACATGGCGTAGAGCGACCAGGCGATGGAAGCGGTGGCGCCCACGGCAATAAGGGCGTCCATGGTAGGCGCGCCGTGCGTAAGCGATTTAAACCCGTTGATAAAGTATGCGTCGTTGACGTAGACGATGGGAACGAGCAGGACGAGCTCGGTGAGCGCGAGCGTCATGCTGTGGGTGTGGTCGGTGAAGACGCCGGGCAGTGGCCAACCGAGCATGTGCCCCATGCCTATGTAGAACAGTGGGATGAGGAAGATGATCGAGATGATGAGGCGGGTGCGCATGGCAGAGGCGGCGGCCTCCAACTTTTTGGTCGGCGACTCCATATGGGCGGCGCCGGACCTGGCTTGCGCGTTGCCGTTTGAGTTGGCGGCATCGGTGCCCGTGCTAACGGGCGAGGCCGAATAACCCGCGCGATCGACGGCGGTACAGATGTCGTCGGGGGAGACCTGCGCGGGGTCGTAGTCGACCAGCATGGAGCCGGCGAGCAGGTTGACCGCGACGCTTTGGACGCCGTCGAGCTTGCTCACGGCACGGTCCACGTGCGCCTGGCAGGCGGCGCACGTCATGCCGCCCACATCGAACTTATCTTGAGCCATGGCTTCTCCTTTCTGTGGCGTAGTGTCGGAAATGTTAACCATCCGATACTATACACCCATACCCCCTGGTGGTGTCCAGTGGAGATTGAAATGTATGACATTCTGGTATTGGTCGAGGTGATAGCCAGGTCGGCGGACCGTAGCCGGTCTAATGTCTCAATCTGTAACAACTAGACCCGTTTTTGTCGAGTAACTGTTACAGATCGAGACATTACATCGAGCCACAACTTAACGTCTCAACCTGTAACGCCTAAGGACCGTTTTTCCTGCTAGATGTTACAGATCGAGACAAACCGTCCGCGGTCAACTCAAATGTCTTGATTTGTAACATCTAGAGAGGTTTTTGACCCCTTACTGTTACAGATCGAGACAATTGCCGGGGAGGGGTCCCGTCACGGCAAGACGCCCGCCGCCTAGATACAGAACCCGGGGATCACACAGGTTAGCTTGCTTTGCTTTTCCGCAGGCGTTGCGTACGTAAAGACGTCGCCGTCGTGCCCCACGCGGTTCATATAGAGCGTGCCTTCGCTCTCCGATGTGTCGGGGCTCACCGTGCGCTCCCACCAACAGGTGTCCTTGCCCTTCCACTGGCGGACCATCGTCTCGTTCGTGGAATACGGGCTCACCTTGAGCTCGCGGAAGAGCTGATACTCCCTGCCCTCGCCGTTGTAGATGTCTGCCAGGTAGTGATAGCCCTCGGTAAACGAATCGGGCGGTTGCGTACCGCACAGCTCGACCATGGCGGGCAGCCAAAGGGTTGCGGGCAACTCGCTCAGGCACGATGCGCTGTTGGCGGCGCCCACATTGTTCGAGACCTTCTTGACCCCTTTAATGAGTGCGCGCAACTCGTTGGGCAGCAGCTTAAGGCCGTCGCCGTTGAGCCATTCCCGCAGCTCGCAATCTGCCCAGCCGGCGCTCGGCGGTTCAGCCGCAGCGTTGCGCTCGGCAATACCCGCGTCGAACATAAACGTTAGTCCGGCCTTGCCCGTCCCGTCCAGAAGCTCATCGTGGCGGATGCCCACAAGCTGCGCGCCAACCTGCAGCCCGTTGGTGAGCGTGACACGCTTGGTACACGGATAGGGGATATGCCCATCGGCATCGAGCAGATGATAGCGCCTGGCAATCTCGCGTGCCTCGCTACGGGTCTCGGTGGCCTTAATCTTGAGCGAAATCTCCTGCAGCTGATCCCAAGTGTAGTCGTCAAGTGAACTGCGGATGCCGTCCAGGTAGTCGGGGATGCCAAAGCCATGGGTTGCCGCCCCGATAACGCCTAGCCCCGCAACGGCTGCGACAACGCCACCGATAATAAAGCGGCGGCGGGTCATGGCATCGTGCCGGGCCTGCTCCAGGATCTCTCTCGCGCGCTCGCCGGCGACGTCGACCTTAAGGTGCGTACCGGAGTCGATGTCAATTGCGGTGTCACTGCCCGCGCCCTCGCGGCCCTCGGATTCGGCATCGGTGAGGTATGCCGAGAGCACCTCGAGCATCTGCTGTTCGGTGGGACGATCACGCTGCTCGACTGAGATGCCTTTCATGATGATTTGGACGAGCGCCTCGTCGTCACTGCATCGCGGCTCGAGCGGCGCCGGCTTGGTCTTGGTCTTTATGAGGTAGAACGAACCGGTTGCCGCGGCACCCGTCGACTCCACATCGAACGGTTTGCGACCGCTGTAGAGCTGGTACAGAATGCTCGAAAGCGCGTAGACATCGATTGCGGGCGAGCGGCGAAGGGCCGCGATGCCTTCGATATCCTGCGTGAGCATCTCGGGCGCGGCGTATGCGGGCGTGGCAAAGCGCCAGATGTCGGCGCGCCGGGTGATCGTGTCATCGCCGAGGGCCATGGTCGCGGAGCCCATGTCGATGAGGCAGGGGTCAAAGGAGCAATCGACGATCTGCTGCTCGAGCGTTCGACTGGTGGTACGGAACATGATATTGGCGGGCGACAGGTCGCGATGGACGACCGGATTTACGAGTCCCTGGGTCATCAGGAGTGCGCGAAGCACGGCGTTTCCAACGGCGGCCACCATCTGGGTGGTTAGCCCGCCCGAGGCATCGTGCGGAAGCAAGGGCAGCGCCTGCTTGAGCGAGGTGCCCTCGACCCACTCCATGAGGATGAGCGGGTCGTCCTCGCACGATCCATAGCCATAGACGCGCGGAAATCCGCGCAGGTGCGAGACAGTGCACAGATGACGGTACTCCTCGAACAGCGCGGCGGTATTGGCCAGGTGCGCAGCCGCTTGCTCGGCGGAGCGGTCGGGGGCTTGGCCGGAAAGGATGGCATTGTCCTTGAGTAGCTTGACGGCAAAGACCTCGCCGCTCGTGTTGGTCGCGCGCAGCACGTGCCCGATGTTGCCGTTGTTGCGGTGGGCCGTCTGGAGAATAAGCGTCATAAACCGACGCTTGGCGTCGTCCTCGGCGCTGGGGTCGACCGCCACGGCGGTATCGAACGTATCGAGACGGACGAGTTTGTCGCCATAGGCGCTATCGGTAGTATCCATGGCGTTCCTTTGTCTGGCATGGGTTGCCGCACGTTTACGCGAGCAGTGCGGATATCGGTAAAGTACCATGATAGCCGCACTGCCCACGTATACCGCTGAGCATTGTCGTTTACGACACAGAAGGTAGAAGACGAAAGACGGACGGCGACCGTCTTCCGATCGCTGTCCGTGCTAGTCCACAATGACAAGGAATGTCGTGTAGAGACCCAGATGGAGCCTGTCGCTGTTGGCGATTTCCACGGGGGGATAGACTTTGCCGGGTTCGCGTTGGTCGCGCGGCGGCTCAATCACAATATCGCCGTCGCCCGCGCCCGATTCGAGCACTGTGCCGTTGGTCGATCCAAGGCCCTGGGCGTACCAGTGCTCACCCTCGAGCCAAATGCGAAGATGCTCGCGCGAGGCGTCGGCGCCTACATCGGTGATGCTGGGCGAGGTTTTGGGCAAAGAACCAATCACGGTGCCGCGCGGATCGCGTGTGAGGGGATGGATTTGCATGTCGGCGCAGTTGTCGGCATGGGTTCTGAGCAGACCGAGGTTGGGAGCGACGGTGTGCGGCTGCTCCAGGCTGCTCATAAAGCCGCGTCCGACGGTAGTTTCGGTGGTGCCAAAGTGCCCGCCCGTCTTGCTGGCGCAAAAGCGCTCGACGGTGGTCACGCCCTGAACGGGATCGGCGAGCGCCCCCGTTGCCACAAAGAGCATAAGGTAAAGCGTGCTTTTCTCGCGCACGGCATTGCCGTCAAAGTTGTCGATGCGATTGAGGGCATTTGCATATAGGCGGCTGTCCAGCTTGTAGCTGGCGAGAGCCGACATCATTTCGTTGGCGGCCGGACCGCGATAGTGCTCGGCGATTGCCCGATAGGCGGACTCGCCGCCGCCGAGCTTGCTGCAGATTGCCGAGGAAAGGTTGAGCGTGGTGACGGTAAAGTCGCTGTAGATGGAGGGCGCGCACTGGTCAGGCTTGCGATGGACGATGTAACGGGTGAGATACGAGCGGTTGGAAGAGCATTTCTCGAGCAGGGTACTGCCGAGATAAGAGTTTCCATTGATGAGCATTCGGGCGATCTCGAGATGTTTAAGACCGCCGAACGAGCGAATATCGTTATAGAGGACCGAGCAAGGCGTCTCTGCTGCCACGGATACCTCCTTTGATTGCTTCCTAGCCAATATGGCGATAGGAATTAATGGCCCCCGGTGGGCGACGTATTAAATGGCTGCGCAATATATAGCGTAACCAAAGCAACATTATAGGCCACATGTTCGAAATTGCAGGAAGACCGAGAGATTTTGGTTGGACTGAACGGAAATCCCCCTCTGTCTTGTTCTATAACATTTGGACCCGGTTTTGCCCTGCATCTGTTACAGATTGACACAATCGGCCAGGCCCACCTCGGGTTGATTTCCGATCTCAGCCGAACACATTGAGCAAATAGGCCATTCCCGCAGT
>JAYBEF010000018.1:0-6344 GCA_037277825.1 Collinsella sp. | reverse complement strand
GTGGGCGGCGGTGCTGATTCGCAATATAGGTGGTGTCGAAAGGGCCTAGGACTCACCGGGATCCGGTTTCCTGCGGCTTCAATGCTGGAATCCTGCGATTTTGCCGTCGAAAAATGCGGATGCTTCAGGGGTCCAAAAACAGCCGTTCACTTTGCGGGAAAAGTATTAGACCTCGATGGGAGAAGGCGGTGGCCTAACGGCAACCAAGCGTTAGAGGCGGGCTGAGCGGATAGATTCCATGCCAGCCGGGACATTATGGGCGGCCGATCACCTATACTAGTTGGGCTCAAAGGACGCGCCGGGGTTTGGTTGCCAGGACGTCGAACGCCGACAGGAAGGTTTTGCCCGTGCCGGTAGCCGAGACCAGCAGGGCGCGGGTCTCGCCCTTGCGGTGGATTGCCCCCAATGCTTCGAGAGCGCGCTGCTGCATTTTATTGGGCTTGATTTCTTCATGCCCGCTCGGGGCTGAATTTTCGATTGCCTGGAACGTTGGTTTCGATTTGGGTTTTGGCGGACGGGCCGATCGATACGCGGCGTAATCCTCAATCCACTCCCGCGAAAGTGCGATGGTGGAAGTGTCATTCCATAGTGAGTCGAACTCGCCCCCGAGCTCGCCGAGCAGCCGGCTGTTCTCGACGGTCTGGTACAGGACGTTCCATTCTTTATTGCAGGTGAGAGCGGTCTGCGTCATGTTGGAGCTACCGACGATGACCGTGCTGGTCTCGCCCTTATCAAAAATGTATCCCTTGGCGTGCAAATTTCCTTGGAACACTCGGACTTCAATGTTGTCATATTCCAGAAGCTTGCGAAACGCATCGGGGGAGTTGAAGTTGAGGTAGGTGGATGTGAGCAGCCTACCCTTGATGCCGCGTTGTTTGAGCTCTTGAAACGCCTCGACCAGGATTTGAAGGCCGCCATCTGCGACAAATGCTACGCAAAAGTCGAACGAGCTGCAGGTAGAGAGTTGCTCTTTGATAACGGATAACAGCGTTCCGCTAGTCGCCTTCGAGTTAGCGATGAGCTTGGGTGAATCGTCCTCATGTGCGAGTGAGCCGAATTCAATATCAATCTGCTGTTGAGTGGCCATTTCGCCATGCCTTTCGTCAGGCCATGCTGGCGCCAGGATAACAGATCGATCGTTCGTGTTTTAGACGTATGACGGCACAGATTGGCGGCTTCGATCTAAGGGACGCGGTTTCTCAATTGATGTCCGCGCGGCATGTGAGACTTGACCTGCCTACCGACTCTGCGGTGGCATGAATGAAAGCAACGATCCTCTAAGGAGTTCGATACCGATGATTGACAACGCAAAGCATCTTGTAAAGAAGGGTGTAAAGGACGCGGGGCCGTGCCTCGTGCTGTGCCTGGCCGGCGCGGCGGTCGCGCTGCTGGCTGTTCTGGGGCCGTTCGACGTGCTCCGAAGTGCCAGCTTTCTGCATGCTTGCATGGCTCTTGCCGGCGCCATGATGACCGGCGGCGTGCTCGATTTGATCTTTTGGGTGTTTGACCCGTTTGGATGGAAGAGCGAGGGTAGGTCCCAAAGGATGGAAGGGCTGGAACGGTTGACTTAGTGATCGTGCAGAATGTGGGCTAGCGACTTACAGGGAAGTGGTGATCCGATGACGGTCTATGTGACGGGCGATATTCACGGCGGCGTCGACATGCAAAAGCTTCGCGACTGGGATCTTGGGGATGGTTTGACAAGTGACGACTATCTCATCATCGCGGGCGACTTTGGCTTTCCGTGGGATTTCTCTGCCGAGGAATGTGCCGACATCGCCTGGCTGGAGTCGCGCCCCTATACCGTGCTGTTTGTCGACGGCAACCACGAGCGTTTCGATCACTGGTCGGAGCGCCCCATGGAACTGTGGCACGGCGGCCTGACGCAGCGCCTGTCGGACACCTCGCCCATCCGACGCCTGACGCGCGGCGAGGTTTTTGAGCTCGACGGCTCAACGATCTTTACCATGGGCGGCGCCACGAGCGTGGATAAGGAATACCGCATTCCGTATTCCAGCTGGTGGCCGCAGGAGCTGCCGGACGAGCGCAACTTTGAGGAGGCGCGGGCAAAGCTCGAGAGCATGGGCTGGAAGGTCGACTACGCGATCACCCACACCTGCGCTACGCGCATGCTCTCGCCCACGCTCTATCCGGCACCCGGCTGAAATTGCCCCGCCGTCGATCGGCTCACGGCATTTTTCGATGAGCTGGAAGATCGCTTGGACTACAAGCGCTGGTACTACGGGCATTTTCATCGGGATACCAACCCGGCCGAGCGTCACACCGTGCTCTACGACTGCATCGTTCGCCTAGGCGACGAACTCCAGCCCTGGGATGTTGCGTAGAGGCGCGGTGGCTGGCTACTCGACCGTTACAGTGATGTTTTCCCGATGCTCCCGGATGACGTTCCAGCTAAAGTGCTCGACCAGCTGCTCGGCAGAGCGCGGCGTGGTGTCTGGCGCGATGCCTGTTTGCCCGGCGAGCCAGCCCAGTAGTGCCTCGGGCGTGCCAAAGCGGGCGCGTAGTTCGCCCAGGTCCAGATCGCGGTCGCGCTTGGAAAGGCGGCGGCCGTCCGGTGACATGAGCAGCGGAATGTGCGCGTAGTGCGGCGTGGGAAGGCCCAGCAGATGCTGCAGGTAGATCTGGCGTGGTGTGGAGCCAAGCAGGTCGCATCCGCGTATGATCTCGGTAACACCCATGGCGGCGTCATCGACCACCACGGCCAGCTGATAGGCAAACACGCCGTCGCTGCGGCGCACCAAAAAGTCGCCGCATTCGGTGGCGAGCGCTTCGCATTGGGCCCCGTACGTGCGGTCCACGAATTCGATCACATCGTCTGCGAGGTCGTCGACGGCGGGCACGCGCAGGCGCGTGGCCGGGGCGCGCAGGGCACTGCGGCGGGCGACCTCTTCGGCCGAAAGCCCTCGGCAGGAGCCGCGATAGATGGGCGTGCCGTCGCTGGCGTGCGGCGCGCTCGCGGCG
This sequence comes from Collinsella sp., assembly GCA_037277825.1. GTDB lineage: Bacteria > Actinomycetota > Coriobacteriia > Coriobacteriales > Coriobacteriaceae > Collinsella. Next base: position 3,362 of record JAYBEF010000018.1, on the reverse strand, counting down.
TGGAGTTCGGCGCGCGCGCAAAAGCAGGGGTAGGTGAGGCCGGCGTCTTGCAGCTGGTGCAGGGCGTCCTCGTACAAGTCCAGGCGATCGTGCTGGTAGTAGGGACCTTCGTCCCACTCAAGCCCCAGCCAGGCCAGGTCGTCAATCAGTTGAGCGGCAAGTTCCGGGCGCTTGCAGCGATCGTCCAGGTCCTCGATGCGCAGTACGATGCGGCCGCCCTGGCTGCGGGCCGAAAGCCACGCGCACAGGCAACTGAACACGTTGCCCAGGTGCATGCGGCCCGAGGGCGACGGGGCAAAACGGCCCACGACGGGCGCGGGGGCAGAGGCGGCCGGCGTCGTTGGCGCGTCCGCGGCGGGCGTTGCTATGTTGCGTGCTTTGATATCCATGCGGACGAGTATAGCGCGGGGCGCGATGGGGAGACGTCACTGTGGTCCGCAAGTTGTCGAAGCCCCGCATTGCGTATGGCGGGCCGCAGACTCGGCGCTTTGATTCCTGTCCATCAATTCGGCGCCTTAGACGACAGAAACCCCGGCAGCTCTTCGCAACTGCCGGGGTTTCCGCGGAAAAGGGGGACATGATCCTCGAGCGAACGGCAAAGGGGCAAACCGTTTTCGCTCAACTGCTTTATGCCCCTCGGCTGGCGGCTCAATCAGCGCATGCCGCGCCCACACAAAGCCACTACACCTGTGACGGAGCTGTGAAATGGTATCTATCGTTGGTGCATGCCATGCCAAAGAGTGTCCCTAACGGCTAGTCATTTAAGAACGTCCCCAGGTGCCGGCCGCGGGCGTGACTTTCGTCCCATTTGATACTCCGCTGGCCTAGATGTTCGTCATGTGCGCCCGTAAACGTGGGACAATGGCGCTGTTGGTATCACAGACAAAGGATGTGCCTATGAACGCCCCCGTTGCCAAGACCTGTCGGCAGCGCCGCCTATTCGCGCGATTCGCTTCCGTCTGCGCGCTCGTCGCGCTTGCGTTGTTGCTGCTGCCTGCCGCCGCGCACGCCGACGGCTACTCCATGAGCCAAACTTACATCGGTGCCACGGTCGAGGCCGATGGCTCGCTGACCGTTGTCGAGGGACGCCAGTTCGATTTCGATGACGATATCAACGGCGTGTTTTGGGAGATCAATGCGGGCACCAACCAGCAGGGCGGCGCGGCGGGCGTCGACGTGCTGAGCGTCGAGGAAGAGGACACCGCGTTTAACAAAGTCGATAGCGCGAACAAGGGCGACTCTGGCGTCTACACGGTCGAGCAGACCGGTGACGGCGTAAAGATCAAGGTTTTCAGCCCCCACGAGAGCGGCGAAAGCGCGGTCTATTACGTGAGCTACACCATGACCGGTGCGGTCATGAACTGGGCCGATACCGCCGAGCTCTACTGGAAGTTTGTGGGCGACGGCTGGTCCGCGGATTCCGACGATGTCGAGATGGAAGTGCGCTTCGCAAATGCCGCTGCCGGGACGGCGGCCGTCAAGGGCGACAACTTCCGCGCATGGGGCCACGGCCCGCTGACGGGCGATGTATCGCTCGATGCGGACGAACCCATGGTCACCTATACCATTCCCTGCGTGCATCAGGGCGAATTCGCCGAGGCACGCATCGCCTTCCCTAGCGACTGGGTGCCGCAGCTTGCCGCTTCGGGCGAAGAGCGCATGTCAACGATCCTGAGCGAAGAGAAGGAATGGGCCGACGAAGCTAACGCTCGCCGCGCTCACGCGCGTGCGGTTGCCAGCGCGATTGCCGTGGTGTGTGTTGTTGTGGCGGTTGCCTATACCGGTGTGATCGTGATGCTCAAGCTGCGCAGGCCCAAGCCCAAGCCGCTCTTCCAGGACGAGTACTTCCGCGATGTGCCCTCGGCCGACCATCCCGCGGTGCTTGCAGCTCTTATGAGCTGGAACGACGTGCCCGATCAGGCATATATCGCCACACTGATGAAGCTGACCGACGACCGCGTGATCAAGCTGGAAGAAGCGACCGAGACCAAGAAGAAGGGTCTGCTCCGTCGCGAAAAAGAGGAGCAGACGTATCGCATCACAGTGACCGACGAGGCCTGGAAGGCTGCCAAGAAGGACGGCATCGATCGCGATGTGCTCAAGGTCTTCTTCGCCGGCGTTAAGCCCGATAAGGACGGAGTCCGTTCGCGCACGTTTAGCGAGCTGGAGGAGTACGCTAGCGAGCGCACCACATCTGTTGGCGACAAGCTCGAGGACTATCAGAGCACAGTTAAGGGCAAGCTGGAGGCGCGCGAGCTTATTGCTTCGGATGGCACTATCGCGATGGTGGCCGGCCTGGTTCTCGGCATCATCATTGTCTTTGGCATTCTGGGCTCTCTGTTCTATACCGACTTTGCGGATGCCAACGTCGGTGCCGCTATGATCTCGATCCCCGTCACGATCGTGGGCTTTGTCCTGAGCTGCACCTTCCGCCGTTACACGCCGGAGGGCGCCGAGGTGGCGGCTCGCTGCAAGGCGCTTAAGCATTGGCTCGAGGACTTTACGCGCCTGAAGGAGGCTATCCCCAGCGACCTGATCTTGTGGAACAAGCTGCTGGTGATGGGCGTTGCCCTGGGCGTTTCGAAAGAAGTGCTGCGACAGCTGGCCGAGGCCGTGCCTGCGGACCTGCGCAACAGCGACGATTTCTACGACAACTACCCCTGCTACTGGTGGTATTACCATCACTACGGCAACGAGTCTCCGCTCGATTCGTTCAACGATGTGTATCACGAGACCATCCGCGAGCTGGCTTCGAGTTCCGATAGCTCGAGCGGCGGCAGCGGCGGCGGCTTTTCCGGTGGCGGCGGTGGCGGCGTCGGCGGAGGCGGCGGCGGAACGTTCTAGCGAGCGCTTGCTTTGGGGTGGATCTTTCTGGGCGGTTGCCAGGGAAGATTCATCCCATTTTTTTGCATCGAAACGGGTCAAACTTTCCGCTGCGGACCTTCGCGCAAGGGGCAGTGGACAAAAAATGCCAAATATGAGTACTGTTGCTGCGTTGGTCACATATGTTTGCACATAATAATGGGTTCCTAATGAGAGCACTTCTCGTTAGGAGCCCATTTTATTGAACATTTGAGGAGCTACGTCAGCTCGTGCAGCTGGTCGTCATGCCTACAAGCATCAAAAATGCCCCAAGTTGCTGCTACTAAAAAGGTAGCAGTACTCATATTTGATGTTTTTTGACCACAGCTATTTGCAGACCACCAAGGCTACTCATTGGGGACAGACTTAAATGACTAGGTATGGCTGCTGGGTTTAGGCTGTTAGGTCGAATTCGTAGAGATAGCTTTCGCGCGGCATGTCGTGGCGGCGCTCTTCGCGGTTGGCGCGGTGCGTGGCCGTGCGCTTAAAGCCGTGCAGCT
>JAYBEF010000017.1:0-10990 GCA_037277825.1 Collinsella sp. | reverse complement strand
GTGCTCTTTATGCCGGCGGGCTCTCCTGCTTTTAAGCTTGACAAGCCGGTGACGCCTGCCGAGGACCGTTATGCCATGACGGTCCTCGCCACCGCCGCGAACCCGGCCTTTTTGGCGAGTCGGTTCGAGATCGACCGTCCGGGCGTAACCTACACGGCCGATACGCTTCATGCCCTTCGCGACTTTTATCCGCCGCAGGTAAAGCTCTACTTTATTACGGGCGCCGACGCGATTATCGATATTGTGACTTGGCATGATGCCGAACGAATCGCCGAGCTTGCTACCTTTATTGCGGCGACGCGACCGGGCTTTGATATCGATACGGCGCGTGCCCGAATCAAAGAGTCTGGGCTGCCGTTCGACGTGCGCTATATTCAGATTCCGGCGCTGGCGATCAGCTCGACGAACATTCGTAAGCGAGTTGCCCGCGGCATGAGCGTGCGCTATCTTACGAGCGAGTCTGTGCTCGGCTACATTCGCAAGCGCGGTTTGTATGTCGATCTGGGCCAAGAAGATTTTGAGTGATGGGGGTCTACGTTGTCGGTAGAGGATCAGTTTGAGGGCGATGAGCGCGCGCTGCTCAAGCGCATTCAAGAGCTGCTCGATGTTCGCATGAAGGATAAGCGCAAGCGCTATGTGCATTCGCTGGGTGTTGCCGAGACCGCACTTCATCTGGCCGAGGTCTACGGCGTTGACCGCTTTGATGCCGCTGCTGCCGGTCTGATCCACGACTGGGACAAAGTGCTCTCCGACGACGAGCTGGTTACGCGCGCTCTGCATTACGGCATTAAGATTGCCGGCTCTCCTTCCGCCGCGACGCCGCTTTTGCATGGCCCTGTTGCCGCCTATGAGCTTCCGCAGCTTTTCCCCGAGTTGTCGCCGGCCGTTTTCCAGGCTGTCGACCGTCACACCGTGGGTGCTTGCGACATGACACCGCTCGATATGGTGGTCTTTGTGGCCGATGCCATCGAGCCCAACCGCCACGGCGACTATGCGCATGCGCTGCGCAAGATGGTGGGGGAGTCGACGCTCGATGAGTTGTTCTTCTCCTGTTTTGCGCAGGGTCTGGTCTATGTGATCCAGTCCGGGCGCTATCTTTATCCCACGGCTATTACGATTTACAACCATTACGCCCAGCTGCGCTAGCTCGGGCTGTCTAGAAAGAGGTATTCCATGGCCGACGAGACCATGACCGACGAGCAGATTCTTGAACATGTGGAGCACAAGAGCTTCGCCGCCACGTCCGACCGCACTGCCGCCTCGCTGTCCGCGAGCGGTGTCGCCGCCGAGGATGTCGCCCGCGCCGCCGCGCAGGCCGCCTACGACAAGAAGGGCGAGGACGTTCAGGTGCTCGACCTGACCGAGCTTTCCGACGTATGCGACTACTTTGTGCTTGCCACCGGTACCAACAACCGCCAGGTCGATTCTATCGTCGACGAGATCGAGGAGAAGGTCGCCGAGGCTTGCGGCGAGCACCCGTTCTCCATCGAGGGTCGCGAGCAGAAGACCTGGATGCTCATGGACTACGGTTCGGTTGTCGTCCACGTCTTCACTCCCGAAGCCCGCGACTTCTACCGCCTCGAGAAACTCTGGGGAGACGCCCCCCAGCTCCCCCTCAACCTCCTCTAGTAGCTCATTTTGAGACGGGGTTAGCTACCCTCACGCATATCGCCGGGCAGTTGCGGTTTTCCGCACCTGCTCGGCTTTCTTTTTGCCCAAAGGCGGTTAATCGTTGAAGCGGGATTGGCGGCCGAAGGAAAGGGCGGTGTCGCCGAATTTGTCTCGGACGGCGTCGATGGCGACGGAGAGGTCGCGGCGGTCGCTGGATTGGGCTCCGCGGTCATCGATCTCGCAGAACAGGTCAGTCTGGATGCCGCCTTGGTGGTCGAAGTCGCTCATGCCGATGCCCGCTAAGCGAACATGCATGCCATCCTGCCAGATGTTGTCGAGCAGTTCGAGTGCAACCGCCACGAAGATGTTCTCATCGTCGGTCGGATGAGGCAGCCGGCGCTGTGCCGTACGCCCGCTGCCATACGAATACTTAAGCTTGAGCGTTACCGTGGCACCCGTCAGCCCCTGACGGCGCAGGCGGCGTCCCACTGACTCTCCCAACAGCGCAATCGCCGCCTCAATATCCCCACGCTCAGTCAAATCTTTCGCAAAGGTGCGTTCATTGCTGACCGACTTGACCTCGCGCTCTTCATCGAGACTCGTGACTTCGGAGATTTCGAGTCCCAGCGCACGCTGGCGCATGCGTTCGCCGTTGACGCCAAAAATAGAGGACAAGGTGGATTCCGGTGCACGTGATAGCTCGCCGAGGGTGTAGATGCGCATGCGGCGCAGTCGCTCCTCGGCCGAGCGCCCGATGCCGCTCATGGCAGATACCGGCAGCGCGGCCAAAAAGCGCTGCTCGGTTCCGGGGCGCACGATGGTCAGCCCAAACGGCTTATCCCGCTCGCTTGCGATCTTTGCGACCGTCTTGTTGCAGCCCACGCCAATGGAGCAGGTCACTCCCAGCCCTGCCACGCGGTCGCTTATACGCCGCGCAACCAGCAGCGGGTCTTCGGGCGCAAAGCGACCCGGTGTGATATCGATAAAGGCTTCGTCGATGGATACGCGCTCAACGCGCGGGGTCTCGTCGGCGAGAATCGCCATGACCTGCGCGCTGACCTCGCGGTAGCGATTAAAATGCCCGTGCGTCCAAATGGCTTGCGGGCACAAGTGCCGCGCTTCGGCCGAGGCCATGGCAGAGTGCACGCCAAAGCGACGTGCCTCATACGAACACGTGGACACAACGCCGCGGGAATCGGCATCGCCACCCACGATGAGCGGCTTGCCGCGCCACTCGGGATGGTCGAGCATCTCCACGCTCGCAAAAAACGCATCGAGATCCATGAGGCCCACCGCCGGTCCCGTCCAGGGCGGCGGCGTGACGCCCGCAGCATCCTCATAACCGTATGTATGTTCGCGTCTTTTCATGGCATGAGTATACCGCGCAGCTCATGTGGGGTGCGTGGATGTGCTTGCAAATCGCGAATTCTTGTCTAAGATATGGATTTGCCTTCGACTACACCGAAGAAGTTGGTCTCACGGACTTCACCTGCCCGCGTCGATGGCGTATTATGTTCAACTGTTTGTTTGTAGTTGCAGCCTAAAGCTGCTTGGTTGGAGGAGTTTCCTTTGGCAGTCAAGATTCGCCTTGCTCGTCACGGCGCTAAGAAGCGTCCGTACTACCGTGTCGTCGTCGCCGATTCCCGCGCCCCGCGTGACGGTCGTATCATCGAGGAGGTTGGCCGCTACAACCCGATGACCGCCCCCAAGACCATCAACCTCGACCTCGAGAAGATCGCCGACTGGCAGTCCAAGGGCGCTCAGCTCACCGACGCCGTCGCCGCTCTGGTCAAGGCCGCCAACGAGGGCGAGAAGACCGAGACCGTCGTCAAGAAGTCCAAGAAGCAGCTCGCCAAAGAGGCCGAGGCCGCTAAGGCTGCCGCTGAGGCCGCTGAGGGCGCCGAGGAGTAAATCGTGCCTGAGGTTGACGCTGCACAGCTCGAGGGTGAGGCAATGCTCTCAGATCGCATCGCCGATCTCGTCGAATATCTCGTTGTTCAGATCGTCGACGACCCGGATTCCGTGAGCCTTGAGGTCATCGATGGTGACGACGCCTCTACGATTGAGGTTTCGGTCGCCGAGGATGACGTCGCTAAGGTCATCGGCCGTCGTGGCCGTACCATCAAGGCCATTCGCACGCTCGCCCGTGCACTGGCCGCTCGCCTCGACACTGCTGTCGAGGTAGAGGTTCTGGGCTAGGACCTTGAGGTCCCAGTACAAAAACATCGCCCGTGTTGTCAAGCCGCACGGAAGGAAGGGGGAGGTCCTCGCGCAGCCGCTGCGGGGGCTTCCTTCTGTATTAGAGCCGGGTATGCGCGTCGCCCTGACGCCGCCGGCGCTCAAGCGCGACCGCTTTTGCACGGTCGTGTCCGTCACCGATACGGGCGATGGCGATCTGGTCTCGTTTGAGGGCATTGACGACTTGACGGCCGCCGAGGGCATCACGGGATGCTACGTGCTGGCAAATCGTGACGATTTTGAGCTCGATTCGCTCGACGCTGCCTATACCGACCTGATGGGTCGCGAGGTGGTCGACGAGCGCTTCGGTTTGCTCGGTACGATCGTCGAGATCATGTCGACGCCCGCCAACGATGTTTGGGTTGTCGAGGGCAATCGGTACGGCGAGGTGCTGATTCCCGTGATCGAGCAGGTTGTGCTCGATCTTCCCGATCAGGGGACAATTTCCGTCCGCGTTATGGACGGTTTGATCGATATGGACAAGTAGGGAGGATAACATGCTGATCGAGACCCTTTCGGTCTTTCCCGAGATGTTTGAGCCCGTCATGTCCACATCGATCTTGGGCCGCGCCCGCAAGGCCGGCCTTTTTGATTTTAAGGCCTATAACCTGCGTGACTGGACGCACGACCGCCATCGTACCGTCGATGACGAGCCGTACGGCGGCGGGCAGGGCATGCTCATGAAGGTCGAGCCTATCGCAGAGGCCATCGAGGCTATTAGCTCCGAGGGTCCCAAGCCCACTGTGGTGTTCTTTACCCCCTGTGGCGAGCCTTTTACGCAGCATGTGGCCGAGCGCCTGCTCAAAAGTGAGCGCCTGCTGTTTGTGTGTAGTCGCTACGAGGGCGTCGACGAACGTGCATATGCGTATGCCGACGAGCGTCTGTCGATCGGCGACTATGTGCTTACGGGTGGCGAACTTCCCGCTATGGTCGTTGCCGATGCTGTCGTACGCCTGATTCCCGGCGCCCTGGGCGACGAGATGAGCAATGTGGACGAGTCGTTCTCGACCGCCGAGGACGGAGGCCTGCTCGAGTACGCGCAGTACACCCGCCCCGCCGAGTTCAACGGCGAGGGCGTGCCGCCGGTGCTCGTGAGCGGCGACCACGCCAAGGTTGACGCCTGGCGCCGTAAGAATGCCATCGAGCGCACCTGCCGCTGGCGTCCCGACCTGATCGAGACGGCGCGGCTTACGCCCGAGGAGCGCGCATACGCGCAAGAGATCCTGGACGCATCGTATTCGAAGAGCGAGGAGTGAGAATGGTTCCTTCGCAGCATTCCGTGCTAAAGGGTGCGTTTGAGTGGATCGCGGTCGTCGCCATCGCACTGGTCGCCACCTTCTTGATTCGCTCGTTTGTGGTCGAGCCCTTTGTGGTGCCCACCGGCTCTATGGAGGACACAATCGAGATTGGCGACCAGATCCTGGCGCAAAAGGTGAGCCTCGAGCTCGGTCAGCCCGTCAAGCAGGGCGATATCGTGGTGTTTCACAACCCCGATGGCACCTCCGAGCATGATGTTCTTGTCAAGCGCGTTATTGCCACGGCCGGGCAGACGGTCGACCTGCAGGACGGCAAGGTGGTTGTTGACGGCCAGGCGCTCGACGAGGACTATACGGCGGGCATGAGCTGGCCGCTTTCGGTTCAAGCGCCCGGCGCTCAGGTGAGCTATCCCTACACCGTCCCCGACGGGTGTGTGTGGGTGATGGGCGACAACCGAGAGAACTCAGCCGACTCCCGCTATTTTGGGCCGGTCGACCGCTCCGATTTAATGGCCGTGGCACTCGTTCGCTACTGGCCGCTCAACCGCATCGGCGCTATCGACTAAAAACCGCTATAGTACAGTACCTAACCGTGTAATCGTTTCGACGAGGGGATATTAGAGGCATGAACGCTTCATCGCTTTCCTTCCAAGACATCATCCTGCGCCTCCAGCAGTACTGGGGCGAGCAGGGCTGCGTCATTATGCAGCCCTATGACTCCGAGGTCGGTGCCGGTACCTTCCATACCGCGACCACGCTGCGCTCGCTCGGTCCCGCCGAGTGGCGCACCTGCTATGCGCAGCCCTGCCGCCGTCCCGCCGACGGCCGCTACGGCGAGAACCCCAACCGCATGCAGCACTACTATCAGTTCCAGGTGCTCATCAAGCCCTCGCCGGTAAACGCCCAGGAGCTTTACCTGGGGTCTCTTGCCGCTATCGGCCTGGACCCCAACGACCATGACGTCCGCTTTGTCGAGGACGACTGGGAGAGCCCGACGCTTGGCGCCTGGGGCCTTGGCTGGGAGGTCTGGCTCAACGGCATGGAGGTCACGCAGTTTACGTACTTCCAGCAGGTGGGCGGCATCGAGGTCGACCCCGTGCCCGTCGAGATCACCTACGGCCTGGAGCGTATCGCCATGTATGCCCAGGGCGTCAACTCCGTTTACGACCTGGTGTGGAGCTATCTGCCCGACGGAACGCCCATGACCTATGGCGACGTGTTCCTCGAGAACGAGCGCGAGTTCAGTGCCTATAACTTTGAGGTCGCCAACGTCGAGATGATGCGTCAGAAGTTTGACGACTACGAGGCCGAGTGCCACTCCTGCCTGGAGCGCAAGCTGCCGCTGCCGGCGTACGACTGTGTCATGAAGTGCAGCCACGCTTTCAATCTGCTCGATGCCCGCGGCGCCCTGTCCGCAGTCGAGCGTGCCAACTACATCCTGCGCGTCCGCGCCGTCGCCAAGGCGTGCTGCGAGGCCTATATGGCCGAGGTCGCCGGAGTCAACGAGAATGCCGATCAGGAAGGCGAGGTGGCGTAAGCCATGGCAGACGCTAAGGATTTCCTGTTTGAGATCGGTACGGAGGAAATGCCCTCCGCGCCGCTGAACAATGCCGTCAAGCAGCTTGGCACCATGATCGCCAAGGGTCTCGATGAGGCCGGTCTGGCCCACGGCGAGGTCCGCGTGATCTCGAGCCCGCGTCGTCTGGCTGCACTCGTTGCCAACGTCGCCACCGCGACCGATGAGGTTCACGAGGTCAAGCGTGGCCCCGCGGCCAACATTGCCTTCGACGCTGACGGTAACGCCACCAAGGCCGCCCAGGGCTTTGCCCGCAAGTGCGGTGTGGCTGCCGAGGACCTGGTCCGTCGCGAGGACACTGACGGTCGCGAGTATGTGTTCGCCGAGAAGAACATTCCTTCCGCACCGGCTACGCCGATTCTGACCGCTCTGTGCGAGAAGACCATCGCCGGCCTGCAGTGGCCCAACTACCGCAGCCAGCGCTGGGGTCACGAGCATGCGACCTTTGTTCGTCCGGTCCGCTGGATCTGCTGCCTTTTGGGCGAGGACGTTGTGCCCGTGTCGTTTGCCGACGTGACGAGTGGCAACACCACGCGTGGTCATCGCGTGCTTGGCCCCGGTGACCATGTGGTCGCCAGCCCCGCCGTCTACGAGCAGGTGCTCGAGGACGCCGGTGTGCTTTCTGCCGAGCGTCGTCGTGAGGTCATCCTTGCCGGTATCGCCGAGGTCGAGGCTGCCCGTCCCGGCTGCCATGTCGATACGCCCAAGAAGGTCTTTGAGGAGGTCATTAACCTCTGCGAGTGGCCGACGGTGCTCGTCGGTACCTTCGATGAGGAGTTCCTCAAGGTCCCGCACGAGATCATCTGCGAGTCCATGCTCACCAACCAGCGCTACTTCCCGATCTATGACGGCGAGGGCAAGCTCACGCGTGAGTTCGTGGTCGTTTCCAACAGCAAGCCCGAGAATGCCGAGCGCGTGATCGACGGTAACGAGCGCGTCGTGCGCGCCCGTCTGGACGACGCAAAGTTCTTCTACGAGGAGGACCTGAAGATCTCCCTCGACGAGTTCCGTGAGCGTCTGGCCAAGGTTGCCTTCCAGGAGAAGCTCGGTAGCGTGCTCGCCAAGTCCGAGCGCATCGAGCAGCTCGCGCTCGCTATTGCCCGTGAGGCACACCTGGGTGCTCATCTGGCAGCTGACGCCGGCCGTGCCGCGCACCTGTGCAAGGCCGACCTGGTGTCCAACGCCGTCGTCGAGTTCACGAGCCAGCAGGGCGTGATGGGCGGTTATTACGCGACCGCGATGGGGGAGAACGACGAGGTCGCCCACGCCATCCGCGATCACTATCGTCCCCGCTTTGCCGGCGATGAGCTGCCCGAGGGCACCGCTGGCTGCATCGTGGCCTGCGCCGACAAGCTCGATACCATCGCCGGTATCTTTGCCATCGGCGAGCCCCCGACCGGCTCTTCGGACCCCTACGCGCTGCGTCGTGCCGCTATCGGCATCATCAACATCCTGCGCGACCGCCTGCCGATCGACCCCACGTCGCTCATCGACTTCGCCCTCGAGCTCTACAGTGAGCAGGGCATTGAGTTCGACGCCGCCGAGGTCGCCCAGCAGGTTCGTGACTTCTTCCATGGCCGCCTGGTGAGCATGGCCCGCGACGAAAAGATCCCGGCTGATACCGTTGCCGCCGTCTCCGCGGTGCACATCATCGCCCCGTCCGTCTTCTTCGCCCGCTGCGCCGCCCTCGACGAGGCTCGCAAGAACGACGCCGAGACCTTTGACAACCTGGCGACGGCCTATGCCCGTGCCGCGCATATCTCCAAGCCCGAGCTGGGCGCGGAGTACGACCGCGCCCTGATGGGCGAGGTCGAGCTCGCGCTTGCCGATGCCTCCGAGGCTGCTCAGACCGCTGTCGACGCCGCCCTTGCTGCCGAGGATTACCCGGCCGCATTTGCGGCCCTTGCCGCCCTGCGCGCCCCCATCGACCGCTTCTTCGATGAGGTTATGGTCATGGACAAGGACGAGCAGCTCCGCGATAATCGCCTTAAGCTGCTCAACCGCTTCGAGGCCGTTTTCTCCGGCATTGCCAACATCGGTGAGCTTGCCCGCAAAAAGTAAGCCAGCCTGCGCGTAAGCGCAAAAGGAGCCCCGCATGGATTGCCCGGTCACCGCTCGTCCCACCGTTATCGTTATCTCCGACTCGCTCGGTGATACCGCTTGTGAGGTGGTGCTTGCGGCGTCCGGGCAATTTGATGAAGGGGCTTTTCGTTTGTTGCGCCTGCCCAAGGTGACCTCGGTGGAGCAGGTGGAGTCGTTTGTGGGCCCGCGCGTCGATGCCGACCATCGCGATATTGCCGTGTTTCACACCATTGTCGATCCGGCGCTTCGCGCCCGCGTGCTCGATTACCTGGGCATGCTGCATATCCGTTCGGTCGACCTGATCGGTCCGACGCTCGCCGTGCTATCGTCGCTCATCGGTGTGCCGCCCAAAGGCGTCGCGGGCGTGATTCACAGGACCGATGACCGCTATTTCCATCGTATCGAGGCCATGGAATATTTCGTTGAGCACGATGACGGGCGCGGTTGCGACGATTTGTCGGGTGCCGATATCGTGCTGCTGGGCGTATCGCGCACGTCCAAGACGCCGCTGTCGATGTATCTGGCTTATCAGGGCTACAAGGTTGCCAATGTTCCGTTGGCCCATGGCATGGAGCCGCCGAAGTCGATTTACGAGGTCGACCCGATGCGCCTGTTCGGCCTGATTTCGACCGTCGATGTGATTTCCGAAATTCGCGATAGCCGCTTGGGCGATGACTACGCTCGTGCCGTTGCCGGCTCCTATGCCGAGCCCGAGAGCGTGCGCAGCGAGCTTGAGGAAGCTCGTGCCCTCATGAAACGCCTAGGCTGCTTTGTGGTGCGTACCGACGGCAAGGCCATCGAGGAAAGCGCTGCCGAGATCATTAGCCACTTGGAGGAAATCCAAGAAGCCCGTGCCCGCCGCGCCGCCCGTCGCACCTAATAGTAGTAGCATTTTGATAAAGCGATTTAGCAAAAACATCGCACTTGACCTGCTTTTTTATTGCAGTGGTATCTTCATAAGGTAACCACCTTTACCTACCGTTTACCGCCAGTTTTAGCACGTTTACCAAACCGCGCACCCTCTGCTCAAGCCTGCCCAAAACCCGCCGTATAGTTCCCTCACGGCCCGCATTCGGCGGGTCGATTCGTTACCACGGTCGTGCGCGAGAGCGCATGGAAGGGGAAGTGTCGTGAGCGATTGCAAGAGGGTTTACCGTTTTGGAACCGACGCCCAGGGCACCTGTGTCACCGAGGGCGACAAGTCCATGAACTTCGCGCTTGGCGGCAAAGGCGCTAACCTTGCCGAGATGAGCCGTATCGGCCTGCCGGTTCCCGGTGGCTTTACTATTACCTGCCAGACTTGCGTCGAGTACTCCGGTGCCGGCAACGTGTGGCCCGAGGGTGCACTCGATGAGATCGTTGCTGCCGAGGCGGACCTCGAGGCCCGCTGCGGCAAGAAGCTCGGCGACGCCTCCGATCCGCTGCTCGTGTCGGTTCGTTCGGGCGCTCCGTTCTCCATGCCCGGCATGATGGACACGGTCCTCAACTTAGGCCTCAACGACGACTCCGTTCAGGGGCTCATCGCCCAGACGCAAAATCCGCGTTTTGCTTGGGATAGCTACCGCCGCTTTATTCAGATGTTCTCCAACGTCGTTATGGGCGTTGACGCCGACCTGTTCGAGAACGCGCTGACCCAGGCACGCCTGGTCGCCGGCGTCCGCGTCGACTCCGAGCTTTCGGCCGAGGATCTGCAGGAGCTCGTCGAGACCTTTAAGGGCATCTTCTCCGAGAACGTCGATGCCTCCCTGTATCCCGAGCTCGAGGTCGCTGACGGCAAGCCCGTTTTCCCGCACGACCCGGAGCTTCAGCTACGCCTTGCAATTCAGGCCGTCTTTGGCAGCTGGATGAACGAGCGTGCCTGCATCTACCGCAAGCAGCATGGCATTTCCGACGAACTCGGCACCGCCGTCAACGTACAGGCCATGGCCTTTGGCAACAAGGGCGAGACATCTGCGACCGGCGTTGCCTTCACGCGCAATCCGGCCGACGGCACCAAGGAGTTCTACGGTGATTTTTTGGTTAATGCCCAAGGCGAGGACGTCGTCGCCGGTATCCGCAACACCGAGCCCATCGCCGACCTCAAGGCCACCCCGGGCCTCGAGTCCGCAGGCAAGGAGCTCGAGCGCGTCTTCCTGACGCTCGAGGATCACTATCGCGACATGTGCGACATTGAGTTCACCATCGAGCAGGGCAAGCTCTGGATGCTCCAGACCCGCGTGGGCAAGCG
>JAYBEF010000016.1:0-7714 GCA_037277825.1 Collinsella sp. | reverse complement strand
CAGCCGCCATATCGTTAATGGCTCCGGTCAGACGCGGCGTGTCGTCCATAAAGGCTGCCTGCACGGTCAGCAGGCTATCGAGACCGCTGATAGGCACCGGGTCGGCAGTGCGCGTGGCAGCGAGGCGCTGCAGGGCGCGACGCTTCTCATTGACGGCGCGGATGGCGGTCTTCAGACGCTCAGGCGTAATCTTGACGTCACACTCTTCCTCGATCTTGGCGGCAAGCTTTTTAACCTCGGCCTTCCAGGTCACGAGCGTCGACTCGTCGTGTACGTTGGGAATATCCATGACGTACATGTTCTTTTGCGTGGCAAAGAACTCGTAAGCCTTCTTCTTGCCATCGCAGGTGTTCTCGCCCACCACCAGGTCACTCGACTCAATGTAGGGGCAGACCTCGCCCAGCTTAAAGCCGGCAAAGCTCTTGATAAGCGGACAGGTGTTGCGCGGCAGGTGCTCCTCGACCTTATCGGTTGCCCAATCGGCACCCGAGCACAGGCCCACGGGGATGCCGTCGCAGGCAAGCACGATCTCCTCGGGCACGTACACACAGAACGAACCGACGATCTTGGTGGCCTCGCCGGCCTCCTTCTTGTCGAGCATCTCCTTAATACGGCCGCTATGGATGTTGGTGGCGACAAAATCCAGGTAGGACGTGGACTTGGGGCGATTGTTCTGCGTCAGGAACATGTCGCCGTACATCTGACCCACGGCGCCCAGCAGCATGTCGTGGTCGGCAAGATTCATGCCGAGGCTCTCCCACATCGGATGGAAATCAAATTCTTCAGCCATGACGGCTCCCCTCTCGAACCAAAAATGAATAGCTACGGTATTCCTGCACGGTGGGTGGCGAAAACCCAGCCGCGCTCAAACCCGGAATTTTGGGGAACCCGCTTTGCAGCTGATTATTTAGTTGTGCGTCGTCTCTCCCGGAGCCGTGAACATACCTGCTCATATGCGGCTCCGAGCCATATACAGGGCGCGCGCGGCAACGCGACGCGAATATGTCATCTGCAGCACCGGCGCACCCTCCTTTTCTCGTCGAAGGTAACTATATCAACGGTTGTCGTCCAGACGAACACCGCCGACATGCGTACGACAGCGTCGTGTGCCGTCGTTTAATAATTTATTATCTGTGTTGATAAGAGTTTGTCATCCATCATTCGGCGAACGGCAAGACAAAGCCGCCGAGGCTTATATCCCCGACGGCATTACCCGGCGCTATCGACAAACCAAATGGATCTTACTCGCATCGAAGTGCATGCGTAGCGTCTCGCCTGCTTGCGGCAGCTCGTCGACAGGCACGCCCACCTTGTTGACCTTCCACTGCAGACGCGTGGGCGCATCGACGCGCGGCACGTCCAGCAGCACCAGCCGCTCAAAGCGCGAATCGCTCACACGAGCCACGTGCAAATCGTAGCTGTTACGGCCCCGCTCCGCGCGATTGTCAACATGGAAGTAGCTCGCACGAATACCGAGGTACGCCACGTCATCTCGAACCTCACGGCCCACATTAAAGGTCATGCCCCAGTCGAGGGCCTCAACTTCTTCGTCGCCGATCTTGCGCGCGCGGCTCGTATTCTTGCAGCCCGTCAGGCGCAGTGCCGCCAGCGTCTGCGGACGACGGACCACGTCCTCGATGGAGCCGATCTCCTCCACATGCCCGTCGTGCATCACGCAGATGCGCTGACACAGGCGGCACGCTTCGTCGATGTCGTGGCTCACGTAGAGCACGGTACGGTTGCAGACGTCGAACAGGTCGAGCATGTTTTGCTCAAGCGCGCTCTTGAGATACGCATCGAGTGCGCTCATGGGCTCGTCGAACATAAAAATGCCCGGATGCGCCGCCACCATACGGGCAAGCGCCACGCGTTGCTGCTGCCCGCCCGAGAGTCGCGCGGGGTAGCGATCGACAAAATCGGCCAGACCGAAAATGCCCAGATAGCGCTCGGCGAGCTTTTTGCGCGCGGCGGCGTCGCCAGCATCCTTTACACCGGCGCATACGTTATCGGCCACCGTCATGTTGGGAAACAGCTGATAGTTTTGGAACAACAGGGCGCATTTTCGCTCCTGGGGTGACAGGTTGATGCCAGCCGCCGAGTCAAAAAAGGTCACGCCGTTGACGACGATCTTGCCCTCGTCGGGCGTCTCCACGCCGGCAATGCAGCGCAGCGTGCAGCTCTTGCCGCAACCGGAGGCACCAAGCAGCGCCACGCGCTCCTCGCCGGCCTCAAGCTGCATGTCGAGCATAAACCCGGGATAACGCTTTTTGATATCCAGAACGAGTGACATGACCTATAGACCTCCCTGCGGCGCAGCATCATCGCGCATGAGCTCGGCCAGCGCCTCGCGATCGATACGCAAGGCATCGCCGCCCGCCGGATCGAGCGAATCGCCCTGTCCGGCAAACTCTTTGGCCTGCTTGCGCTCCGCACGGGAAAGGCCCCGTTCGCGATACTTTTGCGAATGCGCCGTGTACATGTTGATGAACAGGATGACCAGGAAACTAAACACGATCACGACGGCGACCCAAAAGAGGGCCACCGAGGTGTTGCCGCCCATCCACTCAAAGTAGATGGCGATGGGAATGGTCTGGGTAATGCCGGCGTAGTTGCCCGCAAAGAACAGGGTGCAGCCAAACTCGCCCATCGCACGGGCAAAGGCGAGCACCGTGCCGGCGGCAATCGAGGGCCAGCCAAGCGGCATCATAAGCTTGGTGAAGATGCGACGCTCGGACCAGCCCAGCGTGCGCGCCGCATCGAGCATCTGCGTGTCGAGACTCTCGAAGGCTCCGAGTGCCGTACGATAGACGAGCGGGAACGACACCACCACGGCAGAGATCACCGCCGCGGGCCACGTAAAGACAATCGAGATGCCGTGCGCAATGAGCCACTGGCCCACCCCGGTCAAGCGGCCAAACAGCATAAGCAGCAGAAAGCCGCAGACCGTGGGCGGCAGCACCATGGGAATCGTAAAGACCGAATCGAGCAAACCCTTCACGCGGCTCGAGGTACCCATAGTCTTCCACGCGGCGAACAGGCCCAGTGCAAAGGAGATCAGCAGGGCAAGGCCACTCGTTTTAATAGACACCCAAAACGGTCGGTAGTCGATGCCGCCCAATAAGGAGGCCAGAGAGGTCAAGGGCCCCCGCTCATCCCGCAACACGACAGACGACGCTTCTACCATTTGAGCGCTATCAAGCCAACGCGCGCCGCCCTTGGCATCACCCGAGGCTGATGCAATCACCACATAACGGTCCCCATCCGCACCGCGCTCGTCAAAGCCATAGGTATACCCGCCGGCATCAAACGTTGTTTCCGCCGTGACATACCAAGGAAGATCCACGTCCCCTAGCTGCGCACCTCCCATGCAGTTTGCGCTGTCGAGCTCACAGACGAGGGCTTTGAGACCCGATACGCACTCGTTGTCCTGCGGATCCAATCCAAACTTCTCGACCGCCTTGGGCGATATCCACACCACAACGCGATCGGCAGCAGGCGCCACCACAAGGTCCACGTCCTCGTCAACGGGAAACCGGTAGCCCTCAGGCTGGCCCTCCATGGCACGAGCGGTCCCCTTGGCCAGCCGCTCAAAACCCTCGATCCCATAGGAAAGCCCATGAGCGGTCGCAGCAACCTGGGCCCCGTCCTCAGCATCCCCAGCAAACGCAAATCCCGGCACACAGCAAAGCGCGAAGGTCAAAGCACAGGCGACAAGCATGCGGAATCTATTAAGCACGAAAAGCTCCAAGCGAATACAAGGACGGAGTGAAACACAAAACGATGGAATTATCGCGCCAAGCCGCACTACGCGGAAAGCTCAAAGCCGTACTTAGCCCAAATCTTCTGAGCCTTCTTGTTGGTCAGACAGAAGTCGATGAACGCCTTGGCCTCGTCGGCATGCTCGGAGCTCTCGGCAACGGCACCCGGATACACGATGGGCTTGTGCGAATCCTCGGGGCACACGAAGGCCTCCTCGATGCCGTCGTAGCGGAAGATATCGGAGCTGTAGACAAAACCGGCCACGCAGTCGCCCGTAGAGACGTAGGCGGCAGCGGTGCCGACCTTATCGGCCAGGGCCACCTTGTCGGCGAGTTCGGGCGCATACTCGCCATCGTCGCCCTCGGTGCCGGTGTAGAGGCCCACGGAGGCCAGGGCCTGGTTGGCATACTTGCCGGCGGGAACGGTCTTGGCGTCGCCAATGGCAATCTTGCCGTCCAGGTTCGCGACGTCGGCGATGGCCTCGACCTTGGCGTCGGAGCCCTCGGCGCGAATGATCACGAGGTCGTTGACGAACATGTCCTCACGCGTGTCGGCGTCGACGAGTTCGGCGGTCTCAGCGTCATCCATGGTGCCCTTGGAAGCGGTGATGAGCACGTCGACGGCGGCACCGGCGCGCATCTGCTCGACAAGGTCGCCGGACGCTTTGAACTGCGTGTCGGCGAAGGTGGTGCCGGTCTGGTCGGTGTAGAGCTCCTGGACCTCGGGAAGGGCCTTCTCGAGGGAGTTGGCGGCAAAGACCTGCAGTTCGACGGTTTCCTTCTTGGAAGAGGCCTTGGCGGAGCCGGCATCGGATCCGGCCGGCTCGGACGTCTTGTTGTCCGAGCAGCCGGCAAGACCAAGGCCGGCAGCGACGGCAGCAGAGAGCGAGACGAATCCGCGGCGAGAAACCATATCGAACATGTTCAACCCTTTCGAACGCTATGCCCGGGCACCCCGCCGCAGGCTTTAATCTGCAATCAGATTATACTTCCGTGCGAATAATGGTAGTGAGAAATTATTCTCGCTAGAGAATATAGTTTCGAGTTACCGTACACCTCGGCGTCGATTCGGCGGAAAACAAAAGCGGAGCGACCGATAAGGTCGCCCCACCGCAGGTAAATAGCTTAGTTGGTATGTCCGCCGCCCGCTGTCATCTGAGCCGCGTGCTCCAGCTGGTCCGCTATGGCCTCCCAGCTTTCGCGGGCGGCCTTCGTGGAACCGGGAAAGTTTACGACAAGTGTATGACCTCGTTGCATGCAAATAGCACGCGAGAGCATAGCGCGGCGCGTCTTGGTCATCGAGTACGCACGAATTGCCTCTGCAATACCCGGCACATCGCGGTCGCAGACGGCACGCGTCGCCTCGGGCGTCACATCGCGCATCGAAAGCCCCGTGCCGCCGCAGGTGAGCACGACATTGGCGTGGCACTCATCGGCGGCTTCCACAATGGCATCACCAATCTCGCTGACGTCATCGCGCACGACCACATGTGAGGCGACCGTCCAGCCCTGCGCCTCGATAAGTTCCTCGAGTGCGGCTCCAGCCTCGTCCTGGGCAAGATCGCGCGTATCCGAGCACGTCACAATCGAAATCTTCAACTCCATAGCGATCCTCCTATAGCACCGTTCCCTCAGGCAGGTCGACACGCACGACGTCCACGACATCTCCCGCCTTGAGCTCGCACGGTCCTTCGTCAATACGCAGCAGGCAGTTGGCCCGCTGCATCGTGCCGAGCAGCGCCGAATTCTGCGTCTTGGCCTCGGTCACCAACAGCTCACCGGTCTCGGGGTCGCGCAAAACCGTGGCGCGATCGAAGAAGCGTCGGTCCTGGCGCTTTTTCACACCGTGCGTGAGCGTCGCCTGCTGCACGGGACGCGCGCCCTCGGCAAAGCCGCGCATCTTACGAATCGCCGGGCGGGCGAGCATCTCGAAGCCCACATACGCCGCGGCCGGATTGCCTGAAAGCCCCAGGTAAGGCTTACCCCCGAGCAAGCCAAACGTAATGGCCTTGCCGGGACGCATCGAGATCCGATCGAACAGAACCTCGCCCTCGCGCTTGACCAGCGCCGTCACATAGTCGTAATCGCCCGCCGAGGCGCCACCGCTCGTAATGACAAAATCGCACTCCTGCACGGCACGATGTACGAGCTCGGCAATCGCCTGTTCATCATCGGGAGCGATGCCGTAGAACACGGGCTCGGCTCCTACATCGAGCGCCTCGGCCATCAGCGCCGAGGAGTTGGAATCGCGAATCTGACCGCGTGCCGGTACCCTACTCGGTGCGACCAGTTCCGTGCCCAGCGAAATGATGCCCACGCGCGGGGCAGCGTGCACCTTCACGCTCGCGTATCCGGCGCTTGCCAGCAAGCCGGCGCCGGCCGGAGCCACGACCTCGCCGGCGTGCATCACAACATCGCCGGCATGGGCCTCCTCGGCAGCCGAGCGAACGTTCTCCCCTACCTTGGCAGGCGCCGAGAAGCGAACGTGCGAGCCCTCGTTGCCATCGCCATCGAGTACGTCGACGATCTCGTACTTCACCACGGCATCGGCACCTTCGGGTACTGGCGCGCCTGTCATAATGCGGACCGTCTCGCCCGCGCCGACCACGCCCTCAAAGACATGGCCCGCTGCCTCATGTCCTACGACGGAGAGCGTCACCGGAGTGTCACCGGTGGCCGCAGCAAGATCGGCTGCGCGCACGGCATACCCGTCCATAGCGCTGTTGGCAAACGGCGAAATGTCGATATCGGCCACCGCATCCTCGGCCAAGGGAAAACCAGCCGCCTGCCACACGGGAATCTCGACGAGATCGGTCGGAGCAACGTGCGACAGGACAATCGACTGCGCGTCCTCCAGCGGAATGAGTTTCTCTGCCATATGCACCTCTTAATGCCACGGCGCACAACAAGGACGCCGATTCTTTATGCTTGCCTCAGTATAATCCCCCGACGCATGGCCGCGACTCGGCCTGAACCCGCAAATACACCTGTCGGTTGCAGGCCGCGAAACAGAATGGAAACCAACCCACCGGCTCGTCGCGTTTACCGCGTTTTATAATGCTTGCGTTGCAACCTAAAAGAGGAACGTATGGCTCATAACGACAAACCCGAAAGCGCAAACGAAGCGCAGGATCATCCCCAGCCGCTCGACGATGGCGGTTTTTTCTCCCTGAACGACGTCATCATGGCAGGCAGGCATCAGCTCACCCGCTCCGAGCATCTCTTGGCTGCCGACACGCGCCGCAACGTCCGCAACCTACTCGCGAGCGCCAAGTTGCTCGCACTCGTCGTCATCGTCTCGCTCGCCATGGGTGTTGCCGCTTGGGCATTTTTGGCCTCGCTGAATATCGCGACCGATTATCGCGAGCACCACGTGTGGATTTACGCGTTGCTTCCCGTTGCGGGCGTTGCCACCGCATGGGTGTACAAAAACCACGGCCTTGCCGCCAAACGAGGTAACAATCTGGTCATCGACTCCGCCCTGGGCACACGCCTTATCCATATGCGCATGGCCGTTCTCACCTTCGTCTGCTCCACGCTCACGCACCTCACCGGCGGATCGGCCGGTCGCGAGGGGGCTGCGGTGCAGATTGGCGGCACCATCGCCAGCAACATCTCGAGCCTCGCCCACCTCAAAAAGCATGACCACCACGACCTCATGCTCGCCGGCATCTCGTCGGCCTTTGGCGCCGTATTCGGCTCGCCCCTTGCCGGAGCTTTCTTTGGCATGGAGATGTGCTTTATCGGCAAAATCGACTACACCGCGGGCATCTACTGCCTGGTCGCCTCGTTTACCGGCTACTTTTCGTCGCTTGCCTTGGGAACCGAGTACGAGGCGAATGTTATCGCCAGCGTTCCCGCTATGACGCCCAAAACGGTCGTCATCGTTGTTATCAGCGCAATTATCTTCGGTCTGACGGCACGCCTCTTTGCCTGGTCGGTTCGAACCGTCAAGA
>JAYBEF010000015.1:0-15947 GCA_037277825.1 Collinsella sp. | reverse complement strand
GCCGAGCGTGTCGAGCGCCATCTGCTGCATGCTATCGGTCATGGTTTCCTAACGTCCAAGTCATCTGCCGCCGATTATACGCCGCCACGCGGACCGGTGCCGCACGGCTGTCGGCCACGGGCAACGCAATCCAAAAGGAACGAGCGTGGGATTTTTGGACACTTTCCCAACGGCTAATCTCTTGACAAGCGCGCAAACGTCGCAGGTTGAGCATAAGTCAGCGAAAACGCCCCTAAGCGAGCAAGGTGACGTGAAAGAGGAGGGAAGCGTACTTCGGTACGCGACCGACGATTGAACGTCAGATTGCCGCTTAGGGGCGTTTGCAGCGTCGGCCCGTTACGCGGTTTGGTAAAACCGCGTAACTTACATGACCATAACGTAGCGCGATCCCACGTAGTACTGCTTACCCATCAAAACCGGCTCGTCATCGGGACCGGTAAAGCCGGCACGCAGGTTGAGCAGCGGATCGTGCGGAGCAATGCCCAGCTCGGCCGCCTGCTCGGCGTTAGCTCGAACGGCCTCGACCGTACGGTAGCCAACCGAGACAATCGGTGTTCCGCCAACACGCTCGACCTCGGCAAAAATCGACTTGTCCTCAAGATCGGCCGTCAACAGCTCACGGTAGGCGTCAAACGGCACAAAGATGTTCTCCTCAAAGATGGGCTCGCCGTCGGCCGTACGCACGCGCTTGATATGCAGCAGCAGCGCATCCTTCTGCAGGCCAAAGAACTCCATCTCGTTTTGGCGCGCCGGCACAATCTGGCGATCGACCACATGTGCACCGGCCTTCATGCCGTTGTTGGCACACAGCGCGGTAAACGTCTGCAGCGTCGAGGCGTGGAACTGGCGATTGATGTGCGGCGTGGAAACAAAGGTGCCGCGGCCCTGCTGCTTAACCAGGTAGCCATCGGAGCACAGCTCCTCGACGGCGCGGCGCACCGTGATGCGGCTCACCTCGTACTGCTCGGCTAGCTCAAGCTCGGACGGAATACGCTCCTTGGGTGCATAAACACCTTTCTCGATCGCATCCTTGATTTCGTCATAAATCTGCTGGTAAAGCGGAGCATTTTTGGGTGTAGGCATATCTAATCACTCTTATCGAAATATCGAAATAACTAATACGTATATAACGTCTAGTTTCATGTTACCTCATAATGATAATACGATACACCCTCCCTACCAAAAAGCGACAGCTTCATTTTGGTAGGTTTTATCTGGGCAAACGAAGGCCTCCCGAAAGCAGCGAGGCTTTCGGGAGGCTCAAGCGGACAGGATTGCGCCGTGCCGGCAAAATACCAACACTCTACCTGCCGTCGTCCTGCTGCAGGCTGTCCTGCTCGCTGAGGCGCGCCTGTCTGCTGGCCATACGCGCGGGCTTGTCGGGATCGGGTACGGCCGTGGGCATGGGCTCGTCGACATGACCGCCCCACCAGCCGCCCACAAAGTTGAGCGTGTGGAACACATTGATCACGGCGCCGGGATCAATGTCGCACACCAGCTTGATAATGTCCTGGCTCTCGTAGGTCGATACAACGGCGTGCAGCAGGTACATCTTTTCGCGGCTGTATCCGCCGATGACCTCGGCGCAGCTAATGCCGTGCTGAAAATGGTCAACATAGGCGGTCATGACCTCGTCTGCCTTGCGCGTCGTGATCTGCAGCGTCACGCGGTCGTAGCGACGATAGAAACTGTCGATGGTCTTGGTCGAAATAAACTGGAAGACAATGGAATACGCCGCCTTGTCCCAGCCAAACATAAAGCCAAAGATCGCCAGGATAAAGCAGTTGAAACCAAAGATGACGCCCCAGATGGTCTTGCCCGTGTGGTTGGAGACCCATAACGCGATAAAGTCGGTGCCGCCGGTGGATGCGCCGGACTTAAGCGCGATGGCAGCGCCCAGGCCCGAGACCACGCCGCCAAAAATGATAAGCATGATCTTGTCGCCCAAAAACGGCGCGAAGTGAAAAACGTTGAGGAACAGCGACGAGAGCACAACCTGCATCATCGAGAAGATGACGAAGCGCTTGCTTATGCCGTTCCAGCATAGGAGCGCCACGGGGATGTTGAGCGCGAGCATACCGAGCGAGATGTCGATATGAACGCCGCCGAGCGAGGTAACGCGATCGAGCAGGACCGCGACGCCGGTGAGACCGCTCGGAAGCAGGTCGGCGGGCTGAATGAACGCCTGGATCAGAAATGTCTGGAGAACGGCAGAAATTGTGACCGCCACGGCGGTAATGGCACGGCGGACGATGGTGAGGCGGCCGAGCACGAGCACGCGGTCCGTGAGCTGATCGATGGCATTCGCCACGGAAGCTCCTTTCGAAGGCAGATGTAGTTGTGGGGCATGCCCGCGATTGTAGCATGGAGCGTGCGGGGGCGCTTCAATTCACCCTCTCTCGACAACCAAAGCGGGACCAACAGCCTCCACGACCAAAGGCCCAAATTACAAGTGAGTAGACTTTTTACGATCTGCCGAGCACACCCAAAACCGCCACCCCTGTGACCTGCGGTTTTGCTAGAGCAGATGCACTTTGTGCTCGTACTGCACCAAAAAGTCTACTCACTTAGTCCGAATCGAAGCCAAACGAATCCAAATAGAGGACAAATTAAGCCAATCCGCAGCAAAAGACGCGTGAACCAATGCTTCTCGCGGCGGATTGACACTACAAAGCGGCCAAAATGTCAGCCAGATTGTCGATGATAACGTCGGCGGCGGACTGATCCAGGTTGACGCCCTCGTGCGGACGCAGTGCCAGGACGCGGGCGCCGGAGCGCTTGCCGGCCTCGATGCCCAAAGGCGAGTCCTCGATAACCAGGCATTCGGCAGGCTCCACCCCCAGCGCCTCCATGGCACGCAGGTAGATCTCGGGGTCGGGCTTAAACGCACTGCACTCGTGACCGCTGATGGTGTAGTCCAGCACGTCGGCGATACCGGCAATCCCCACCAGCTCGTCAATGAGCTCGCGATAGGACGAGCTTGCGATGGCGCACTTCACGCCGCGCTCGTGCAGCTTGCGCATCACCGGCTCCGTCTGCTCGTTGAGCAGCTCGGCATACGGAACGGGATGGTCTGGGCTGTAGACCTGCTTGTACTCCACGCGCAGGCGCTCGCGCAGCTCAACATCGTCGGGTACCAGCGACTTCCAAATGGCGGGCTCGTTAGACCCCGAAAGATCGGGGATCTCGTCAAAGTGAAAGCCCTTCTCTTCCATAAACGCCACGCGACGGCGGTTGTAGAACCACTCGGTATCGACCAGCACGCCGTCCATATCAAACAGCACTGCCTTGATCATACGCATCTCCTCCCACCTGCCAAAAAGGGACAGGTTTATTTTGGTAGGTTTTATCTGGGGTTTATGACGCGACAGACACGCCCCAGAGCAAAAAGGGGACGGGGCGCAAACCCCATCCCCTCTCAATCAACCCGTAAGGTCTACTTACTTGTGATTAGTAGGAAAGCTTCCACATGTAGCGACGCATGGTCAGCGGGTGCTGACGGGCCTCGGCGATCTGGTTGCCGTACTCGCGCATAACGGCGAGGTGCAGCAGCGGGTTGAAGTAGGTGATGACGCTCGCGGGCACGGCGTCAGCCAGGCCGTAGTCCTTGGAGTCGATCAGAGCGACCTTGGCACCCATGCGCTCAAGGAAGGTGAGGGCGCGAGCGTCCATCGGACGGGTGGCGCCATCGGACATGAAGAAGACGTAGGGCTTACCCTCGGTGGAAACCTCGAACGGGCCGTGGAAGTACTCGCCGGTGTTGTAGGCGGCGGCGTCGATCCACTGCATCTCGGTGAACAGGAAGGCGGCGTGAGAATAAGCCATCTTCTCGGAGGCACCGGAAGCCATGAAGTAGATCATCTTGTCGTCCTTGAAGTCCTCGGCGAACTTCTTGGCGAGCTTCTTGCAGTGCTGAGCGGCGTTCTCGCAGAGATCGAAGATGTTGGTGAGACCGGTGATCATGTCCTCGTAGTGGTCATAGCCCTCGGTCTGCTGAAGGATCTCGAGAGCAAGAGCGATGGCGTAGCCGGGCTTCTCGCACTTGGCAGCGTAGTTGGCGTGGAAGCCGTGGACGATGACGTGGTCGGCGTCGACGGTCAGAGCGGAGCCAGCCTTGTTGGTGAGGGAGACGACCGGGCAGTTGTGCTTCTTGGCGGTCTTGTTGGCCTC
This sequence comes from Collinsella sp., assembly GCA_037277825.1. Classification (GTDB taxonomy): domain Bacteria; phylum Actinomycetota; class Coriobacteriia; order Coriobacteriales; family Coriobacteriaceae; genus Collinsella. The sequence goes on along the minus strand of JAYBEF010000015.1, from coordinate 11,777 downwards.
GACGGTCTCGGGCGTGGAGCCACCGAGGGAGCAGGTGATCACGAAGGTGTGCTCGTTGACCCAGGAGGGCGTGTCGTAGTTGAACTCGTTAGCGGTGAAGATCTGAACGTTCAGCTTGTCCGTGTTGTTGGCCAGGAAGTACTTGGCGGGGTACAGGTCGGACATGGAAGCACCGCAGCCGACGAAGGCGACGCTGTGGATCTCGTGGTTGGACAGGACGTCAGCGACGATCTGCTTAGGGAGGTTAAGGTCGATCTCGTACATCTGACACATTCCTTTCGATTTTTGCGGCGCCACATTGCCGGGCGCACGCAGGGTTACCGTGATTTGGACCGAGTCGCCGGCCCGTTGAGGATGTGACAAAGGGACTGCCCTTTGTCACGTATAGGGATGGAAGCCTGCCTGGGGTATGGGATGCCAGGCAGGCCCCCGGGGGAAAGCGGTTAGGCGCTTGGTCGCGACTAGGCCAGGATGCCGGCCGCGGAGAGGGCGATGCCGCCCACGATGGCGATCACGAGAAGCCAACCGGTGTTGACGTTCTTCTTGATGAGCCAGTACATAAGGCCGGTGAGGCCGAGGGAGATCATCTGAGGCATCATGCCGTCCAGGATGTCCTGGATAACGACGGTGCCCTCAGCGAACTGCAGCGGGGTGGTGGCGCCGATCAGCGTAGCGATCATGCCGCCCACGGACATAAGACCCACGATGCCGCAGACATACATGAGCTTCTCCATGAGGTCGCCGCCCTGAAGCTTGCTCAGGTACTCGTGACCGCCCTGATAGCCCATCTTGGCTGCGAACCAAGTGATCAGCACGGAGGGCACGATGGAAATGAGCATGGCCAGGATCGGGCCCATGATGGAGCCCTGCTGAGCCAGCTGAACGCCCAGGCCAAAGGCGATAACGCGGATGGTGCCCTGGAAGAAGGAGTCACCGATGCCGGAAAGCGGACCCATAAGGGAGGTCTTGACCGCGTTGATCGAATCGGGATCGAAGTTCTCGGGATCCTTGGCGTACTCCTCCTCCATGGAGGCGGCGAGGCCCAGGATGAAAGCGCTCGTCTGCGGGGTGCAGTTGTAGAACGCCATGTGACGGTGGTAAGCCTCTTTCTTAGCAGCGAGCTGCTTGGGGTCGGACTCATCCGGATAGAGGCGATCGAGCGTGGGAACCATGCCGTAGAGGAAGCCCATGTTCATCTGACGCTCGTAGTTCCAAGAGGCCTGGATGGCCCAGGAGCGCCAGAAGAACTGGCTGACCTTCTTGTTCAGGGACACGTCCTTGGTTGCGGTTGCCATAGTGTGTTCCTCCTTAGTCTTCGTCGTCTTCGAGCGGATCGTAGTCGGAATCGACACCGGCGGCTGCATGGGAACCGTTGAACTTGAAGCCCATGAAGACGACAGCCAGGCACACACCGATCAGAGCGACCGCGATGACGGACAGGTTGAGGTAAGCGGCGAGCAGGAAACCGATGAACAGGAACGGAGTCATACCCTTCTTGATCATCATGGTGAGCAGCAGGGCCAAGCCGTAGGCAGTCATGATCTTGGTCGAAACGTTAAGACCAGTGGACAGCCACTCGGGAACCATGTTGACGATGGCCTGAACCAGGTCGGTGCCAACAAAGACGGCGAGGAAGATCGGCAGGAAGTACATGACGGCGTACAGACCGGAGCCGGCGCAGATGTGCATACGGTAGGCGGTCTTGAACTTTCCGTTATCGATCGCGTTATCTGCCACATGGGTGAGGGCGGCGATGATGGAACGGAACACGATGCCGAGGAGCTGACCCAGGACGGCGACCGGGATGGCGATCGTCATGGCGGTCTCGGCGGAAGCATCGGTCAGGCACGCAAAGGCAGCGGCCACGATGCCGCCCAGGACCATATCGGGCGGAACGGCGGCGCCGACCTGCACCAGGCCCATGGACACGAGCTCGACGGCGGCACCGACGGCAAGACCGGTGGGCACATCGCCCAGCAGCAGACCGACGAGCGTAGCGCCAACGAGGGGCTGCTCGAAGTTAAGACGACCGAGCAGGCGGGAGTCCCACATGCAGAACACGCCGACGAGGCCGACGAGCACCGCACTGATGAACGTATTCATACCCTTCTCCTTTCAGTCAGGCAAAAGCCTGGTTGATTACAGCTTGGCGTCGATGTCGACGCTCTGATACGTAGGGGTCTGCTGGACATAGAGCTTGATGCCCATGTCGAGCAGCTGGTTGACGTCGGCCTTCTGGGTGGCGTCGAGGAAGACGGAGCTGTCCTTGCCGCCAATCTGATCGGCACCGTCGTGGTTGGCGGTGGCGCCCAGGTTGATGGCGTCGAGCTTGTAGCCCTGGCAGAACTGCAGCATCTCGGCCGTGTTGCCAAAGACGAACATGACACGCTCACCGAGGGTGTTGAGCTTGTCCATCTTGGCGAGGGCACGCTCGACGGTGAAGACGTTCAGGCGCACGCCCTGGGGCTTGGCCAGCTTAAGAGCGCCCTTCTTGATGTCATCGTTGGCGGCAGCGTTGTCGACGACGATGATGCGCTCGGCCTGAACCTTGGTGGTCCAGGTAAAGACGACCTGGCCGTGCAGCAGACGGTAGTCAAGACGTGCGAGGACGATCTTGGCGGGACCGGAGCTGTGACGGGATGCCTTGGTCTTCTTGGCAGGAGCCGCGGCGGCCTCGACCGGTGCGTTGGGGTTGGTCAGACCGGTGCGGGCCTCGTTGATGAGGGCTGCGAGCTCGGCACCCTTGACGGGGACGGGGCTCATAGCAAGCGTGAGCGCCAGCGGGATGTTGAAACCGCTGACAACCGTGAACTTCGTGCCGTTCTTGGAAAGCTCGACCATGTTGTTGTTGACCGAGCTGCCGAGCATATCGGTCAGCACATAGACGGTGTCGTCCGCGTTGAACGTGGCGATCATGGCGTCCACCTTATTGGTGATGGGCTCCTTGTCGTCACGAGCAAGCGACACGACGTGGACGTTCGACACGTCGCCGAGAACCATCTCGAGCGTGTCTTTGGCGCCTGCGGCCAGGCCGCCATGAGATGCGAGAATGATCTGATTCATCTTGCCTCCTCCTTTTCGTTATGGTCATTATAACGTCTTATACGTTGCGGATATTGCTAATTAGTATAAAGACCGTTCGCGGGTGAAAATCGACCGTTGACGGGTTTAACGTACTCGAAACGTTGGTGCAGGACAGGTCAGCGCTGGCTTGGCGGTGCCCGATCAAGCGCCCCGCTCATCCCCTATCGCACAAAGTACCAGGGGCTTTCCTGCACGGTGGGCTCCAGCGCGATGCCGGTGCGCTCCTTAAACAGATCCATGTCCTGCGATTTTTCGGTCCACCACGCATTGGGCTTAAAGGTCATGCTCTCAATGACATGACCGACAAACACACTGTTGCGCAGCTTGGAGAAGTCGGTGTTCATGATCAGGATGGACGCGAGCACCAGCACAATGCCCAGAACCTTGATCGCACCGGCGGGCTCGGCATAGACACCAATGCCCACCAGTACGGTGACGACCGTCTCGAAAGACATTACGACGGGAACTTTCGATGTCTCGAGCCCCATGGACAGACCCTGCATATATAAGATGTAAGCCACGGCTGTGGGGATGAGTCCAAAGCCAAGGAACAACAGCAGCAGCTGTGGCGACATTGCCGCGGCGACATCCGGCCACGGAGCCGCGATAGCTGCCATAACCGCACCGCCAAATACAAAGCCCCAAAACGTGACAGCCAGCGGGTGGACCGTCTTGGTTGCTATCCGGCTAAACACCGCGAGCGACGCACCACAAAGGCCTGCAATCACGCCCGATGTGACGCCCCAAACCGAAAAATGAAAACCGGAAAGGTCGCCATTGGTCACTGCAAGCACGCAGCCAACGATGTTAAAGACAATGGCAACGAGCTTGTTGGGGGTCACGTCCTCGCGATAAAGCACGCGGCCGAGCATGACGCCAAACACCGGTGAGGTGTAGAGCAGCACCGAGGCCGTGGACATGCCCACCTCGCCCATGCACTCGTAATAACAGGTGTTGGCGGCGGCCAGACCGACGATACCGACAAGCGCGCAGGGAACAAGCTCTTTAGGGCTTGCCTTGAACAGGGCCAGCGGACCCTGAGCCACGGTGGACCCCTCACCCGGACGGCAGCCCATAAACATCAGGACCGGCGCCAAGATAAGCGCTCCGACCAACAAGCGAAAGGCAGCCATGCTCTGGGACGAAACGCCCATGGCCGAGATGCCGTTTACAAAGATTCCGATGCTGCCCCACATAAGCGCGGCGATCAGCACCAGCACATAGCCCAGATTGCTTTTCTTCAACGCAGCCTCCTCGATATTGTTTCCAATATGTTTCACACTACGTTATAGTCGTTATATACATTTTTCAAGACACAAATCGGTGAACGAGGAAATGATTCCCAGGAGTGTCCCCAAGTGCCGGCACAAAAGGAACGTCCCCAAGTGCCAACCACGGCAACGCCGACGTTTTGGCAATGTCAGCGAGCGCCCGTCATTTGAGCCAAGGCGCCGTGAAATGAAAAGGCGCTGACCTTCTGGTCGCGCCTTTGAAATTGAACGGCAGATTGGCCAAATGCCGGGTGCGCAGCGTCGGCCGGTCCGCCGTTCGGTAGAACGGCGGAACCAATATCCCCTAGTAGTCCAACTTCCACATGTAGCGGCGCGTCATGTAGTCCTTGTGGGTGACGGCAGAAAGCGCACGCATGTACACGTTGTTGAGGATCGGGGCAAAGATCAGGTGGTTGAAGTACTCGCTCACGCTATCCTTGATGTCGTTGAGGCCGAGCTCCTTGGCGTCGAGCTGATAGACGCGCTCGCCACCGTACTGGTTGACGAAGCGGATGCCGCGCTCGTCGTTGCAGCGGCTGCGGCCGACGCTGATGAGCTGGAACAGCGAGGTGCGCTTGTCCAGGATCTCGAAGGGACCGTGGAAGAAGTCGCAGGTGTTGATGGTGCAGGAGTCGATCTGCAGCATCTCCTGCACGTTGCAGATGCTAAAGACGTAAGCGGCACCAAAAAGCGGACCCTGAGCCATGACATTAATGCAGGGCTTGTCGGCGTTCTGCTCGGCCCACTTGGCAGCGAGCGGACGGGTGTACTCGACGGCCTTGCGATAGATGGGGTCGACCAAGTCGAAGGCGGCCATGGCGGTCTCGTACTCGGCATAGCCCTCGGTCTGCTGCGTGAGCTCCATGGCGATCATGGTCACGACGGCGGAGTTGGTACGGCCCATGCAGGACTCGTCGACGGCCAGGCTGTCGTACTGGATCTTGTAGTCGCAGACCTCGGTGAGGCCGGACTCGTCAACATAGATGGCGATGGTGCTGGCGCCGTGGTCCTTGGCGACCTGGGCGGCGACGATGGTCTCCTTGGTGCCGCGCATGGACACGACGACGGCCAGAGTGTTCTCGTTGACATAGGCGGGCGTGGCGTGCACGAACTCGTTGCTGGTGTAGCTGGAGCTCACGACCTGCGTGGCCTCGTGCTCCATAAAGTACTGGGCAGGATAGTTGCCGCCGTTGGATCCGCCAGCGCCAATCCACACGACGCGCTTGATGCCGCCCTTGTCTGCCTTGTCAGCCAAAACCTGGGAGACGACGTCCTTAACCTGTTCCTGAGTAGTCATCGTGCATCAGCCTTTCTTCTCGTTTGATGCTCTCGATGGCATACAAGTTACATACATGTTTTGGTTATGTCGACTAGTTGTATGCTATATTTATCTTAGAAATTTTGCTGGTAAGGTTTTCGGTAGCTCGATACCAGCGATTTTATTGTTGTATTGAATACATGCTTGCTTAGATAAGCATACAAGTTAGATACAGGTTGATTGCATGAACGCTTCGTCTAATAAGAAACTGGCCCAATACGAGCGCTTGGCGAGCATGCTGCGTGACCGCATCGCCGCCGGCATCTACGCACGCGGAGACAAGCTGCCGTCCGAGATGGAACTCATGGACGAATCGGGGCTGTCGCGCAGCACCGTGCGCCATGCCCTTAAGGCGCTCGTTGATGAGGGCCTGGTTCGCACCGAGCGCGGACGTGGTGCCTTTGTGGCCGACACGCTGGCACTCCACGAGAACAACCTGGTATTTTCGAGCTATACGGCGCAGGTCCAGGGTCAGGGCATGAAGCCCACCACGCGCACGGTGGACTCGGGCTATACCAAGGCGGGCGGCAGCATAGCTAAGTTCTTTGACGCCGCCGTGGGCAGCAAGCTCGTCAAACTTGTCCGCCTGCGTTATCTGGACGATGCGCCACTGTGCCTGGAGACCACCTATCTACCACCGAGCTTTGAGGCACTCATCGATCGCGATATCAACGGTTCACTCTACGCCACGCTGCGTCAAGAATTCCATCGCGCGCCGGCACAGGGGCACAAGACCTTTGAGGTGTGCTATGCCTCGCAGAACGAGGCGTTTTTGCTCAACGTTGAGCGCGGGCAGGCGCTGATCCTGATCACCGACTACGTCTACGACACCGACGGCCGCCCGCTCCATGTCTCCAAGCGCATCCAGCGCACCGACCGCGCCAAATACACCGAGCCCATCGGCTAACCTGCCAAAATAAACCTGTCCCTAAATGGTAGGTTTGGGGAGGTCGGGGAACCAGGTTGGCTTAGGTTGGTTAGGGACGCGCTCGGCTAGGACCAACTCCATCCAGCACATGTCGTACCAGCGGCCGAACTTTTGGGCGCAGCGGTCGAAGGCACCCACCAGGCGGTAGCCCATATGGGCATGGAAGTCCTGGCTGTTGTGCGTCAGGTACTCGTCGTCCTTGTCGTGCGGCACGGTGATGAGCGCGCACATGTTGGTGATGCCCATCGCGATCAGACATTGCTTGAGCGCATCGTGCAACTTGCGGCCCAGCCCGCCATGGCACACGTCGCGCGCCAGGTAGATCGATGTCTCGACCGACCAGTCGTATGCCTCGCGGCTGTTGAGCGGACTCACATAGGCATAGCCTACCGGACGCCCGCCCAGCTCCATCACCAGATACGGATAGCGCTTGAGCGTGCGTTCGATGCGCCCGGCGAACTCCTCAACGCTCGGCACCTCGTATTCGCAGGTTATCGCCGTCTCGCGCACATACGGCTCGTAAATGGCAAGCAACGCCGATGCGTCATCGGGCGTCGCCAGGCGAATCGTCGGCTCGGACATCTCGGTCATACAACCCTTCTCCCCAAAAAGCAAAGGCCGCCCTGCGCCAAACCAAGCGCAAGGCGGCCCCTCGTCATTACATCAGGCTACAGGACAGCCGCCAGCGCGTCGATGTCCTCCTGCGTCGTGGCCCAGCTGGTGCAAAAGCGCACCACCGTGTGGGTCTCATCGTACTTTTCCCAGTACTCAATCGAGGCATGCTCGCGAATGCGGGCCATATCCTCGTTGGGCAGGATCACAAACTGCTGGTTTGTGGGCGTCTCCAAAAAGAACTGGTAACCGCGCTCGTGCAGCACACGACGTAGCGCCTGGGCCGTCTCAATCGCCTGTCGACCAATCTCAAAATACAGGCCATCGGTAAAAAGAGCCTCAAACTGCACGCCCGTCAGGCGGCCCTTGGCCAACAGCGCGCCGTGCTGCTTAATGCGCGGAATGGGGTGCGCCGGAGCGTGCATGCCGCAAAACACCACGGCCTCGCCGCACAGAGCGCCGCACTTGGTGCCGCCGATGTAGAACACGTCGCACAGCTGCGCCAGCTCGGGCAGGGTAATGTCGCACTCATCGGCCGCCAGCGCATAGGCCAGGCGGGCGCCGTCCACAAACAGCGGAATCTCATGCTTCTGGCACACCGCGTGAATCGCCGCGAGCTCGGCCTTGGAGTACAGCGTGCCGTACTCGGTCGATAGGCTCACGTACACGGCGCCCGGGAACACCGTGTGCTCGTAGCTCTCGTTTTCGTAGAACACCTGAATATAGTTCTCGAGGTCCTCGGCGTGCATCTTGCCCTCGTAGCCGGGGATGGTGAGCACCTTGTGGCCGCCAAACTCGATGGCGCCCGCCTCGTGGCAGGCGACGTGGCCGGTCTCGGCGGCAACGACGCCCTCGTAGGGCGCAAGCAGCATGTCGATCACCGTCGCGTTGGCCTGCGTGCCGCCCACCAGAAAAAACACGTCGGCATCGGGGGCCTGACAGGCCTCGCGGATGAGCTGCTTGGCACGCTCGGTGTGTGCATCGGTACCGTAGCCGGGCTGCGGCTCCATATTGGTGTCGACGAGTGCCTGCAGCACTGCCGGGTGTGCGCCGTGGGAATAGTCGTTGTTAAACGCGAGCATGGCAATCCTCTCTAGCCGGGCACGGGCCCGATGATTCAAACGGGGCTATTGTACGCCGTTGGGATAGGCAACGCGCGCGGCAAGGCACTCAAGCGCCAGCACCAGGGCAAAGCCGCAGCTCACGTCACTCAAAAAGTGTGCTCCAATCACGATACGGCCAAAGGCGACGAGCGCCGCGACCACAGCCGCCGTCCAAAAGACCACGCGGCGGCGCGACGGCTTTTCCTTAAAGGCCGCTGCGGGAAGCCCGGCGAGCATAAGGCCGATCGCCGCGTGCGCCGTGTGTCCGCTCGCAAACGACTTGAAGCCGTCCTTGATCACGCCGGCGGCGATATAGGCCCACTTGTCGGGGTTGCCGATCACCCACCACGGCTGAAAATTGAGCCCCGGCGTGACCTCGATCACGCGCATGCGCGGGCGCGACCATAACGGCTTAACAATGACGTTGAGGATGATGGCCTGAGCGACCCACACGGCCAGCACCATCAATGCCCAGCGCGTAAGCTCGTCGGGCTCGGTCGTGCGCGTGAGGCGGTAGGCGATGAAGTTGGCTGCGATGACCAACGCAAACGTCAGAACCAGCTGAAACGCAATAAGCTTGCCGCCGACGCGCAGCGATCCGATAATCTCGTAGCCGACCAGACCCACGTTGATCAAAACGCCCAGCGCAGCGAGCCACTTGCTCGCCTTGGAGTCGGAACGCACCGCGCGCACGAGCATAACGCCCGCGACGCTCGCCGTCAGCTCGAACGGTAGCTCGCCGGCCGCCTCGACAAAGCGACCGTACATGCTGCCGATGTTGAACAGCGCACTCGAGATCTGATAATCAAAGAAGCTGCCCACGCCCAGACAAAGGCACAGGACGGCCGCGATAATAGCGACATCTTTCTTATAGATGTATCCGAACATGCTTTCCTTTCGATGGGGCTGGAATCAACCTGCGAGGTGGCGGGGCAAAGAACAACTGGTAGCTATGCCCCGCCACGCCCCTACTTGTTAGTCATCGTCGCTCGTGCCTAATTGCTGCAGCAGCATGAGTGCCGCGGCCACGGGGCCGGTGCCGTCGCTGGCGTCGAGACCGCGACCCAGGCCGCTGCCCGCGCCGGCACCCGCCTTGTAGGGCACCGACAGTTTGCGGCTCTTGGGAAAGTTCACCGCGCCATAGCGGGTCTTAAGCTCAAAGGCCACCTTCTTGGGAACGTCAACCCCCAGGAAGGTAATGCGACCACCGCTGAGCGTGACGCTCTCGAGCCCCAGGCGCTCACCGCGAATACGGATGCGTGCGCGGTTGAACAGGTTGAGTCCCGCCAACGGCAGCTCGCCGTGCGCGGCCTCGGTCTCCTCCTGCACCTCATCGATGCTCTCCAGGTCCTCGGCTGCCGCGAGCTTACGGTACACGAGCACGCGCTGGTCCACCGCCGGCATGTACTCCTCGGACAAGAAGTAGTCGGCCGGCAGGTTGATGCCCACGCTCGCCGCCTCCACGCCGGCATCGTCGTCGCCGCGCGCCTCGGCCACGGCCTGGCCCAGCATCTGCGTAAACAGGTCGAAGCCCACACTCGACAGGTTGCCGTGCTGCTCGGCGCCCATGAGCGAACCGGCACCGCGGATCTCCAGATCGCGCATGGCGATGCGCATGCCGCTGCCCAGGTCCTGGAACTCAGAAAGTGCGGTCAGGCGCGCCGTGGCCTCCTCGGTAAGTGGCAGCTCGCCCGGGAACATAAAGTACGCGTAGGCCTGCGTGGCAGAGCGGCCCACACGGCCCTTGAGCTGGTAGAGCTGTGCCAGACCCAGGCGCTGCGAGTCCTCGATGATCAGCGTGTTGGCGGTCGCGTTGTCGATGCCGCTCTCCACGATGGTCGTGGCGATGAGCACGTCGATCTTTTTGGTCGCGAACTCGATCATCACATCCTCGACCTCGCGCGGGCTCATCTTGCCGTGCGCCACGCCCACGCGCGCCTCGGGCGCGGCCTCGTGCACGCGCGCCACGGCGTCGTCGATGGTCTTGACGCGGTTGGACACGTAGTACACCTGACCGCCGCGGCCCACCTCCAGGCGAATCGCTGCGCTTACCACGTCGGGGTCGTACTCCCCCACGTGCACGATCACGGGACGACGCCCGGTCGGCGGCGTCGTGATCAGGCTCATGTCGCGCACGCCGCTCGTGGCCATCTGCATGGTTCGCGGAATCGGCGTTGCCGAAAGCGTGAGCACGTCGATTTGCTCGCGCAGGTTCTTGAGCTGCTCCTTGTGCTGCACGCCAAAGCGCTGCTCCTCGTCGATGATCACCAGGCCCAGGTTCTTGGGGTTCACATCGGCCGAAAGCAGACGGTGCGTGCCGATGAGCACGTCGATCGTGCCCTCGGCAAACGCCTTGAGCGCGCGCTTTTGCTGCGCCGGCGTGCGGAAGCGGCTGAGCACCTCGACCTCCAGGCCAAACGGGGCAAAGCGCTCAAAGAAGGTCTCGTAGTGCTGTTGGGCCAGAATGGTCGTGGGGCAGAGCACCATGACCTGGCGGCCGGAGTCCACACACTTAAACGCCGCGCGCAGGGCGACCTCGGTCTTGCCAAAGCCCACGTCGCCGCACAGCAGGCGGTCCATGGGCTTGGGCGCCTCCATGTCGGCCTTGATGTCGGCGATGGCCTCCAGCTGGTCGCGCGTCTCGTCGTAGGGGAAGCTCTCCTCCATCTCAATCTGCTCGGGCGTATCGGGAGGGCAGGCGATACCGGTAATCGACGAGCGGCGCGTATACAAATCGACCAGGTCAAACGCCAGCTTTTTGGCGTTCTTGCGCGCCTTGTTGGTGGCGCGCGTCCAGTCGGCGGTGTTGAGCCTGGTCAGGCGCGGCTTGTCGCCGTCGGGACCGACGTATCTCGTGATACGGTCGACTTGCTCGAGCGGCACGTAGAGTTTGTCGCCGTCGGCATATTCCAGCAAGAAGTAGTCGCGCTCCTTGCCGCCCACTTCCTGGCGCGCGATCTCGCTAAAGAGCGCGATGCCGTGAGTGGCGTGCACCACGTAGTCGCCCGGCTTAAACGGGAACGTGATCTGCGTAATGTCCACCTTACGGCGGCTGCGCGCGCGGTTGGCATCCATGCGGGCGTTGAGGTCGGCGATCGAGAACACGGCCAGGTTGGCATCGGGCACCACTACGCCCTGCGGCAAGGCGGCATCGACAAAGGTCACGCGTCCGCGCGAGATGGTGGGCACGGCGGCGCCGGCGGCTGCCTGGGCGGCACCCGCCTCGAGCGAGCGGGCGTTGAGCGCGTCGGCGCGGCGCTCGCGAATTGCAGCATGGGCATCCTGGCGGGCAGCACGGTCGGCAGAATCCGCCGCTGCCACGCGCACGCGCTCGCCAATGACGCCGGCGTTTTCGGGTGCCGCGGTCAGCGACTCCTCAAAGGTAATGCCCTCGTCACCAAAGGTGAGCTCCATCGACTCGCGCGCACCGCGGTCGGGAATGGCAAACACGCAGGCGTAGC
>JAYBEF010000014.1:0-7556 GCA_037277825.1 Collinsella sp. | reverse complement strand
ACGCCGAGGTCGTCCAGGTCATCGGCCGCAAGTTCTCGCTGTATCGCGAGTCCTCACGCAAGGACATCGAGAAGATCAAGCTCGTCTAAGAGCCAATGATCCGGCGAGCCAACACATAGCAAGCTTACGGGTGCCCAAGTACTTTGGGCGCCCGTTTTTTATCGCTCGACCAGCACGCGATTGAGCCGCCCCTCCACCAAGCGCTCGTATAGACGCCGCGTCTCGGGCTCGGGCACGCCATTGACCTGCTCCCTCAGATGGTGCATATGCCCGCTGTATAGCTCGACGATATCGCGCCGCCGCCCCGCCGCACTGTAGACGCGCATGGCGCAGCGCACCATATCCTCGCGCGCCGTTTCCTGCCGAAGCCCCGACTCCGCCAGCCAAATCGCCGACTGCAGATCGTTTTCTTCTAGAGCGGCATTGGCCCCCTTAATCATGCAATCGATGTACTTTGACTGCATAATGCGTCGCATACGCAAAAAGTAGGTGGGATTACAGCCATTGGGAACATACAGCGGTCCGGCATAAAGCTGCTCAATCTTAAGGCACAGTTCAACTAAATGGGGCCCGCGCGCACCCGTGCGATTTCCCAAAACCTCGCGGCTTATCTGGTCAAACAGCCGTACATCGGTCTTGACGTAGTCGCCGTTGAGTCCGATGCATTCATTTTGGATGAGCACGCACGACTTGCCGTCTGGCGTCGGCCCCAAGGCCGACCGCAAGCGCGATATCGTCGAGTACAGGTTGTTGCGGGCGCTATTGAACTCGGCATGGGGCCACAGCTCCATGGCCAGCGTCTCACGATCGACGAGCGCATCCATGCCCAGCGCAAGCCGCTCGGCAAGTGTCGCCGCCTTCTTGCGGCGCCACATTTTGTCCGTGATGGGAAACCCGTCGCGCTCGGCGCGAAACGCACCAAACATGCGAATCTCGATATGGTCGATGGTATCAACGGCTTCAACCTCGCCAGCCTGGAACAGACGCTCGCCCTCCCCTTCCAAATCGTCGCGCAGCGAGTACCGCGACAGCTCGCGCACGGGAAGCTTCTTGCGTATCCTGCCCGCCGGCTCGCCCAGACAATGCATGGCAAGGCGCGCAAAGAGCCGATACGATGGCTCTAGAATCCCCGCACGATTCATGGACATCCAGGCCGCAAGGTCGCTGTCTCGGCCCGCACAGGCCAAATGCAGCGCCACGACCCAGGCTTCTGAGCCACCGACCTGCGTCTTGCTAATATCGAGCAGCTCCGCCTCTTCGCGAACCGATACCAGCGACGTATTGCGCAGATACGCCACGCGCTCCAGCAGCAAAGCGTTTTCGCGCATGTACGTAATCGATTCGTCGGCGAGCTTGAGCACCTGGACCGCACGGAACTTTGCGTTGACTGGCCGCCCCTCCGCCAGCGATTGCCAGCCCTCCAGCAATAGCCCAAACAGCTGAATTTGATTGTCGCGAACACGCACCGCAAAGCGGTCGAGCTCGCCAAACGCCACATCGTCGGTCACGGGCAAGCCCGCGAGCAGGCGCCGCGCCGCCAGCACCATACGCAGCCAAATGGATGGCGCCTTAAGCCCGCGGATATCGAGCGCCTCGAGTATCTGCGCCATCTTGTCATCGCGCTCGTCGGGTTTAGCAAACGAGCCGTCGAACAGCTCCACCAGCATATGGTCGGCCTGTATGAGAATCCCCGCGATGTCGAGCTCGCAATCATAGGCTTTGCGCGCCTTGAGCTTCGCGAGAACATTGCCGTCTTTCGCTCGCTCGGTTAGGTGGCGCTTGACCTCGATATGCGCGGACAGCATGTCGAGCACCTCGCAGGATGTCTGTTCTTGCACAACAGGGTTGGCGGGAAGCCCCAGGTCATTGTCGCCGTAAAAGGCGATAGTGAGCGCCTGTGCTATTTTCCAGGTAGCGGGGTCGAGCTCGCGCGCCGCCTGATCGCCCGCACGTTCGATAACGGACGCCATATACCTTGCGAGCTTTGTATTGCACACGCTGACAGCCGCCAGATACACGCCGAGCGCCTCGGCGGGTGCCGGCTCTTTCTCCTGCTTTTCCGCATTGACCATCGCCGTCGCCGCGCGGCAAATGTCCCCTCCGTGCCCGGTCAGGGCAAGATCGGCCCCATACTGCCCAGCAAGTTCAAGGACCGCCTCACGGTCCAAAAAGGCGTCCGCCAGGCCCATCGCCGCATCGCATCGGCCCGCCTTAAGCAAAATCCGGGCCGCCCTCGGAACAAGTTCGGGGCGAACCTCGGCCACCAACTTACGCAAACGCAAGCGTCCGTTATCCTCCGTGCCCAGACACGTAAAACTCCGCTCGGCGGGATCCAAGCCAAAGATCGGGTAGTCGCGTACAAAGTAGGACTGGTCGACCATCGACAGTCTCACCCCGCAAGCCTCGAGTTCCGAGATATTGCCCTCGCCCATCAAAACCATGAGACATGCCACGCAAAACAGCGCATTATTGTCGAGCGAAGCCAGATCGACAAGTGCCGCGCCATATACGTTGACAATCTCGTTTTCGAGCAGACCGGCTACGTCGCCTTGGCCATACAGACCCGTCTGCAATGCCGAAACGAGCTCGGGCACGCCCTGCGTGAGCTGATAAAAGTCGAGCGATGTGCTGATCGAAAACGCCGATGCCCACGCCGAATACTCATAGGCATGCACCTTGAGCATCTGCGCATTGATCTTAACCGAATCGCCCAGCCCGTGAATCAGCTGACGATTTGAAGGACGGCAGGAAATAAAGACCCCTACCCCCATAGCGCGCAGGCCGCGAATCCTGTCGATGAGGTCCTCGGTATCGTGCTGATCGAGGTTTGGCACATTATCAATCGCGATAAGGGAATGCGGTTTGTCTTTGAGTTCTTCAGTAACCACCTCGAGCTGCATAAACACCTCGCGCCCAGTGGCGCGATCGGCCTCGATAATCCGCACGGGGCCTCGCGTCGGGTCGCATTTAACCTCATGGGTGTACTGCAGCAGCACCGAGGTCTTCCCAAACCCGTCGGGCGCATAAAGAACCACGATGCCGGCCTTTCGGCCCTTGGCGATAAGCTCATTCATCAAGCGTTCGCGTCGCACCATATAGCCTCCGCCCAGCGGCATCAGCTCGAGGTCGTCTATACCGCTCAAATCGTTTACCATGCCCGCTCCTCAACTCGACCGTATGGACACTGTAGCCGCAAGACCATACAAGCCGCGCTATGAATAGAGCGACCTTGTGTTTTAGGTTGTCTTTTGGTACGCAAGCGGCAAGTTTTTGTACAGCGAGGGCCGATTGTTATTAATCCCCCGACTAATCGGTCTTTAAGCAGGTAAATGAGCTTGTCAGCTTGTCCCATCTAAGCGGCAGTGTAACGCAGATGAACAAGGTTCAGCTATGTCATTCAACTCGCCTAGCACCCGCTACCGTCTACGACCTTCTAGTGGCATTTTTGCATAGAATCTGGTATGGAATGAATCAAGCTGTTGGGCATCTGGCGTTCGTCAAGCTTGCGGCAAGATTTTGGTCAAGTGGGCAAAAAGGGATAGCAAAAAGGCCCCCGCAAAGCGGAGGCCTTAGGCAAGGCTATGTCGAGCTGCAGGATTCGCGCTACTCGCAGAGCGAAAGGGCGGCCTCGTCGGCAACGACAACGCAGTTGGTGTGCAGCTGCAGGATCGAAGCCGGGCACTCGGGCGTAACCGGACCATAGCACATGTCATGCACGGCCTGAGCCTTGGCCTCGCCGTTGGCGACGACCAGGATCATGCGGGCATACATGATGGTCTGAGTGCCCATGGTGTAGGCCTGACGGGGAACATCGTCGATGCTGTCGAACAGGCGGCTGTTGGCCTGAATGGTGCTCTCGGTGAGGTCGACGCAGTGCGTGCCCTTGGAGAAGTGGTCATCGGGCTCGTTGAAGCCGATGTGGCCGTTGTTGCCAATGCCGAGCAGCTGCAGATCCGGGTAACCGGCGGCGGCGACGATCTTGTCGTACTCAGAGCAGGCAGCGGCGGCGTCGGGGTTGGAACCGTCGGGCACATGCGTGTTGTTAAGGTCGATGTTGATGTGATCGAAGAAGTTCTCACGCATGAAGTAGTGATAGCTCTGGGGATCGTCGTGCGAAAGGCCGCGATACTCGTCCAGGTTGTAGGTGCTGACCTCGGCAAAGTCAACGTCGCCCTTCTCGTACCAAGCAGCGAGCTGCTTGTAGGCACCGATCGGGGTGGAGCCGGTGGCAAGGCCCAGCACACAGTCGGGCTTGAGGATAACCTGGGCCGAGATGATATTAGCGGCCTTGCGGCTCATATCCTCGTAGTCTTTAGCTTTAATAATCTTCATTACGCGTCCTTTCTCGTACAAGTGAGGCAAGGCTCCCTTACAAGCACTTGCCCGCGGCCCGCGTCGGCCGCAACCAACGTGTGCGGCCACCAGGGCGAGGTCGCGTAATGTATGTGTCTCGTGTCTAGCCGCGTCGAGGCCCCTGCCCGTCCACGGTGACCCGAAGCTGTTTAGCCTCGGACGTTTCCCATCTTGCCACGGAGGGCGTCCTCTTTCAAGGGCGCCCTCCGTAAACGTGTTTGAATTGTAGGCTAATGGCCACGTGCACTTGCTAGCGCTCGCGAGCAACGATGAGCTGGTCCATCTCTTCGACATGCACGCCAACGGAGCCCTTGATACTCGAGAACTCAACGGAGTTGCACACCAAGATGGGAACCGTCACATCGTAGCCCTCGGCAGCAATTGCCTCGCGATCGAACTCAATGAGTACATCGCCCTTATGGACGATGTCACCCACTTGCGCATGTACGGTAAAGTGCTTGCCCTCGAGCTGAACAGTGTCCAAACCAACGTGGATAAGCACGTCCAGACCATCGACCGTGTTAAGCGCAACGGCGTGTCCCGTGGGAAAAATAGCCTCGACCTTGGCATCAGCCGGTGCAATCACACGCGTTCCGGTGGGCCGAATCGCCACGCCCTGGCCCAAAAGGCCGGTGGCAAACGTCTGGTCGTTTACCTCGGAAAGCGGAATGACGTCGCCCGAGATGGGAGCATCCAGCGTAAGGACTCGACCACGCATACCAAAAGACCTTAGGACTTTAGTGAACATGCTCCCCCTCGGACATACCAATCAATCAAAATAACCTTAACAGTTTACCACTTGGCAACGGTTTTTGACCATTAGGGAAGTTCGCGCTTGACAACCTCGACGATGTCGTCGACAACGCGCTGGGTCAGCTCGTGCGTCTCGGCCTCGGCCATCACGCGGACCAGCGGCTCGGTACCGCTCGGGCGCACCAGAATGCGGCCGCGGCCGTCAAGCTCCTTCTCGGCAGCAGCGACGGCATCCCAGATGGGCTGGCAATCGTCCAGACCGGCCTTGTTGTCGGAATGCACGTTGACGAGTACCTGCGGGTACTTCTTCATAATGCCGGCAAGGTCGGTGAGGGTACGACCGGTGCGCTTGAGCACGGCCAGCAGCTGCAGAGCCGTCACCAGGCCGTCACCAGTGGTGTTGTGCTCCAGGAAGATGATGTGGCCGGACTGTTCGCCGCCGATGACGGCGCCGTCCGCGAGCATGCGCTCCAGAACGTAGCGGTCGCCCACGGCGGTCTGAACCATCTCGAAGCCCTGCTCCTTCATAGCGATGGAGAAGCCCAGGTTGCACATGACGGTCGAGACGATCTCGGAGTTGGCGAGCTTGCCGCGAGCGGCGAGGTCAGATCCGCAGATAGCCAGGATATAGTCACCGTCGATCTCATTGCCCTCGCTGTCCACGAACAGTACGCGGTCGGCGTCGCCGTCGTGGGCCAGACCGATGTCAGCATGGGTGCGCAGCACGAGCTCGCGCAGGGGCTCAAGGTGAGTGGAGCCGCACTCGACGTTAATGTCGGTGCCGCAGTAATCAGTGTTGATGGCATGGACCGTGGCACCCAGGCGCTGCAGCGCGGCGGGCGTAGTCTGGCAGGAAGCACCGTGACCGCAGTCGACGGCAACGACCAGGCCGTCGAGCCTCAGGCCATCAAGCGTATCGATGGCGTGGTCGACGTATGCCTTGCGGGCGTCCTTCATCTTGATGATGTGGCCCACGCCGGCGCCAGTCGGCAGCGTGTCGGCAGCCATGGCTTCCTCGGACATGACCCAGGCGCTGATCTCTTCCTCGACAGCATCGGGAAGCTTCATACCCTTGCGGCTAAAGAACTTGATGCCGTTGAACTCCGGCGGATTATGCGAAGCAGAAATGACGATGCCGCCGTCGAGCTCGTTTTGAACAGTGAGCAGTGCCACGGCAGGCGTGGGGATGACGCCGCAGCAATGCG
This sequence comes from Collinsella sp., assembly GCA_037277825.1. Classification (GTDB taxonomy): domain Bacteria; phylum Actinomycetota; class Coriobacteriia; order Coriobacteriales; family Coriobacteriaceae; genus Collinsella. Next base: position 1,245 of record JAYBEF010000014.1, on the reverse strand, counting down.
GGCGGCCGCCCTCGGCCATAATGCCGGCGGTCAGAGCGCTCTCGAGCATGGTGCCCGAAAGACGCGTGTCGCGGCCGATGCAGATATCCGGACCAAGAAACTTGGTCGCCGCGCGGCCCAGGCGAAACGCGAGGTCGCACGAGAGGTCGGCGTTGGCGACGCCACGGACGCCATCGGTACCGAAGATGTTCTGGGGCATAGGATCGCTCCTTCCCAAGTGGGCAAAACGCAGTCGCCCACCCTAGTCGAAAAAGAAAAGCGGGACCCGCCGAGCAATCGGCAGGCCCCGCTTGTACATTGTATCTCGTAAGGAGATAAAACCTTAGCGCTTGGAGAACTGGGGAGCGCGGCGGGCCTTCTTGAGGCCGTACTTCTTGCGCTCGACCACGCGAGCATCGCGCGTAAGGAAACCGGCCTTCTTGAGGTCAGCACGGTAATCGCCAGCGTTCAGAAGAGCACGAGCGATGCCCAGGCGCAGAGCGCCGGACTGACCGGAGATGCCGCCGCCATCGCACAGAGCGATAACGTCGAACTGACCGGCGGTGTCGGTCACCTTGAAGGGAGCAAGGGCGTTCTCAACGAGCTGATGACGGCCGAAATACTGCTCGGCGTCACGCTTGTTGATGGTCACCTTGCCGGTGCCGGGGACGAGACGGACGCGGGCGACGGCGTTCTTACGACGGCCGGTACCCTGGTAGACAACGGTGTTCTCAGCCATCTTTAAGCCTCCAGCTCAATCTTCGTGGGGTTCTGGGCAGCATGCGGATGCTCGGCACCAGCGTAGACCTTAAGCTTGGTCATCTGGGCACGGCCGAGGGTGGTCTTGGGCAGCATGCCGCGAACGGCGCGCTCAATGACCTTCTCCGGGTGCTTCTCCATAGCCTGGCGGAAGCTCTCAGCCTTGAGGCCGCCGTTGTAGCCGCTGTGGCGATAATAGGTCTTCGTGTCGGCCTTGTTACCGGTAAGCTGGACCTTATCGGCGTTGATGACGACAACGAAGTCGCCGCAGTCGCTGTTGGGCGTGAACTGGGGCTTGTTCTTACCGCGCAGGATCATTGCGATCTGGGTGGCAAGACGGCCCAGGACAGCACCATCGGCGTCGACGAGAACCCAGTTGCGCTGGACCTCGCCCTGCTTGGCGTAGTGAGTCGATTTCGAAATCACTTAGACTCCTCCATGTACAGTACGTGTTGTTACAGAGATTCACGGGGCTCTGCAAGTAACCCGTCCATATTACCCCGCTCG
>JAYBEF010000013.1:0-35934 GCA_037277825.1 Collinsella sp. | reverse complement strand
CGTAGCCCGAGACGGGCCCGGGCTGACAATTTCGACTGTAATGGACGTTCTTAAACGACCAGTCATTCAAGAACGTCCCCAATGTCTACATGAAAGCGCCCCCAAGCGGATGTGCTTGAGGGCGCCTCTTGCTTGACTAGCTCTCGATATAGTCCTTCAGCTTACTGCTACGGCTCGGGTGGCGAAGCTTGGCCAGAGTCTTGGACTCGATCTGGCGGATGCGCTCGCGCGTGACGCCAAACTCACGACCGACTTCCTCGAGCGTGCGGGGATGTCCGTCGACAAGGCCAAAGCGCAGTTCGATAACCTTGCGCTCACGATCGGCAAGCGAATCGAGCACCTGGGTGAGCTGCTCCTGCAGCATAGAGAAGCTGGCCGCATCGGGCGGAACGATAGCCTGGGAGTCCTCGATGAAGTCGCCCAGCTGGGAATCCTCTTCCTCGCCGATGGGGGTCTCGAGCGACACGGGCTCCTGCGAGATCTTCTGGATCTCGCGGACGCGGTCGGCGCTCATGTCCATCTCGGCACCGATCTCCTCGGGGGTCGGGTCGCGACCAAGGTCCTGAAGGAGCTGGCGCTGCACGCGGACGAGTTTGTTGATGGTCTCGACCATGTGCACGGGAATACGGATGGTACGGGCCTGGTCGGCGATAGCGCGCGTGATGGCCTGACGGATCCACCACGTGGCGTACGTAGAGAACTTAAAGCCCTTCTGGTAGTCGAACTTCTCGACGGCGCGGATCAGACCGAGGTTGCCCTCCTGGATCAGGTCCAGGAACAGCATGCCGCGACCGACATAGCGCTTGGCGATGGAGACGACCAGACGAAGGTTTGCGCTGATGAGCGCCTGCTTGGCTTCAAGGCCCACGTTCTCAATGCGCGTAAGACGACGCATCTCGGCACGCGTGAGCTCGAGCTCACCGGCATCGGCGGCCTCGAGCTTCTCGGTGGCCTCAAGACCGGCCTCGATCTTCATGGCCAGATCGACCTCTTCGGAGGCGGTCAGCAGGTCGACCTTGCCGATCTCTTTGAGGTACATACGAACCGGATCGCCGGTCAGCATCACCGTGGAGGCATCGATGCCACGCACGCGGGAGCGTGAACGGGACGTGCGCACGGTGCGCTTCTTCTTGCTCTTGGAAGAACCCATCTCGGCATCGGCCTGACGGGCCATCTTGAGCTCGTGATCGTCGAGAGAGCCGGAATCGTGCTCGTCGTCGTCATCGAAATCGTCGGTATCGGTATCGGTATCGTTATCGTCATCGTCGACGTCCATGGGGGCGTCGTCGTTACCGCTCGCGGAGATAATCTGGATGCCGCTGTTGCGCAGCGCGGAATACACCGCGGTGAGCTGCTCGTCAGAAACATCGATATCCTTCAGGGCGACCTGAATCTCGTCCTCGGTTACCGAAGTCCTGTTTGAGCCGTTGCCCATGAGCTTTGCTACGTAGGATTCCAGCCCAGTACCCGTGCTCTCAGTCTTTTTTGGCACAGATTCTCCCTTCATAGTCCACAGGACTCAATACTTTAGCACACACATTGACGTCTATACCCAAAAAGAGGACTGGATATAGGCGAGAATACGCTGGTTGACCACAACATCTAGGCTTGTTCGGTGCCTGCGGCCTCCGGGCCGATCAAACGGAACGGGTCCGCCACACCGCCGATCGACTTTTGCAGTTCGCGTTGACGCTGCGAATCTTGCGCGGCCTGAACGGTCAGCGCGCGACGGGCCTCATCATCGAGCGAACGGTCCTGGCGCAGCTTGGCCTGTGCGGCACGCATGCGGCGTTTGATGGTGTAGAGCTCGAGCGTATCGAGCATAAACACGATGTTCGTCTCGGTGGGGTGCTTGCTCGTCGCCGAGATGCGCCCGACACTCACAAGCGTTGCCGCCTCGGGACACACCGAGCGCGCCGCATCCATGCAGGCTGCAGGATCGGTTCCCGGCGGCGTTGCCAGAACGGCCCACGCGATGGACTCGTGACGTGGGTCAACCCACTCGATGGAGCAGATGCGGTCGGCATACGTGCGGAACAGGTCGGGGTAGCTCGTGAGCATGGTCAGCAGCTCGCGCTCCCCTGCCAAGGACTTGCGCTCAAGATCGGTAAGAACCATCGGCACCGCCGCAGCCGGTGCGTTCGAACCATCAGGCACAGGCACAGCGCCCATACCATCAGGCACATCGATCGGCGGAAGATCGTCGACGACCTCCACGGGCGCGGCACCGTAGGCATCGAGCGGGACATAGTCGTACGGCTCTTCCTCGACCGGCGCGGACACCGGCGGCGTCGCGCCCGATGCCCAAGCACCGCGACCAGCATCACGAGAACCCGATGCCCGACCGCCCGCATTTCCAAAGCGTTCGGCCTGCGCCCTCTGGCGCTCATAGTTTTGCTCGCGACGGCGTTCCGCATCTTCGCGCTTGGCGACGTCGCGAAACACGCGGCCCGAGCTCGCGCGCACCGTCTCCAAATCCAAACCCAGCAGATCGGCAATCTGGATAAAGTACGTGTCAATCATATAGCTATCGCGCAGCGGATAGATAAGCGTCAGAGCATCTTCCAGCGCCTTGGCGCGACCGCCTGGCGTAGTGATGTCACTCGACTCCTGCAACGAACGGTAAACAAAGTCCATAAGCGGCTCGGCAGCGTCGATGCGCGCCTGCAGTGCCTCGCCGCCATGCGCTGTGATGAACTCCATGGGATCGTTACCGTCGGGCAGCACCACGCAGCGCAGATCCATCGAATCCTGCTCAATAAACTGAATCGCACGGCGCGCGGCCTTCTGGCCCGCGGCATCGCCGTCGAACATATACACGATGCGCTTGGCGAAGCGGGTGAGCGTCTTGACGTGATGCTCCGTGAGCGCAGTGCCCAACGTGGCGACGACGTTTTTAATCCCCGCCTCCCAGCAGGCGATGCAGTCGGTATAGCCCTCCACCACGATGGCGGTATCCTGCGCGACGATAAACTCCTTGGCCCAATTAAAACCGTAGAGGTTTCGCTTTTTATGGAACACGCTCGTCTCGGAGGTGTTGAGATACTTAGGCTGGCCGTCACCCATGATGCGACCGCCAAAGGCGATGTTATGCCCTTGCTCGTCAAAGATGGGAAACATCACGCGGTCGTAAAAGCGGTCGGCTAGTTGCCCGCGTCCGCGGCTCACGGCAACGTTGGCATCGATCATCTCCTGCGGGGTAAAACCCGCCTGGGACAGGTGCGTCACCAGCGCATTGCGGCCCGGCGCAAAGCCCAGGCAGTAGCGGCGGCAGACGTCGCCGCCCATGCCGCGGCTGGCAAAATACTCGCGCGGACGGCCGTCCTTACCGCGCATAAGCATGGTGTGGTAGAACTGGGCCGTCTCGGCGCACAGATCGTAGATGCGGGCACGCTTGGTGCCGCGCTCGCGGCGATCTCCGGTGTCATGCAGCTCAATACCCGCGCGATCGGCCAAGTAACGGATTGACTCGGGAAAGCTCAGGTTCTCGCGCTTCATGATATACGTGAAGACGTCGCCACCCTCGCCGCAGCCAAAGCAATGCCACACCTGCGTGGCGGGGATAATGTGGAAGGACGGTGTCTTCTCGCCATGGAAGGGGCAGCATCCCCAAAACTCATGGCCGCGAGGCTTGAGCTCGACCGTTTCCTGCACGATAGCAACCAGGTCGGACGCAGCGCGTACCTGATCTTTTTCCTCATCGCTAATCACGAATGCTCACCCCCTGCTCACCCAAGTTGTGACGAATATCTTCGATATTACCCTCGACGGTCGCGATCAACTCATCCAGCGAATCGAACACACGCGAGGGACGCAGCCAGCGCGTAAACGCCAGCGAAACGGAAGCGCCGTACAGGTCGCCCGTATAACCAATTAAATTAGCCTCGAGATGCGCAGATGCCGCATCGTCAGCATACGTTGGCGGCAGGCCGACGTTCACGGCAGCGGGCCACGCGGAGTCATCGACCAGCACCAGACCCTCATACACGCCATCGGCTGGCACCTGAATGCCGTCGGGAACCTGCAAGTTTGCCGTGGGAAAGCCCATGCCAGAACCCTCGTGACGGCCGCGAATAACACCGCCACGCACCATATACGGACGGCCGAGTAACTCAGCAGCAAGCTCCACATGGCCCTGTCCCAGCTCATGACGAATGCGGGTGGCGCAAATGGCCTCACCGCCCTCGCAAAGCAGGTCGTGACCATACACGTCAACGCCGTGCTCAGAACCCCAGGAGCGCATCTCGGCAACACCAGAAGCACCGCCACGACCCAGCCTAAAGTCACTGCCAACGCGAATCGAGCGAATGTCGACTACGCGTGACAGCAGTGCGAGAAAACCGACATGGTCGAGTGCCGCAACCTCAGGCGTAAAGGGAACGGCCACCACTGTATCGACCCCAGTCTGAGCCAAGGCATGCAGACGGTCGGCCGTCGTCATCAATTTTTGAGCGGGCGAAGGGCTCACCACAACGTCCGGGTCGGGATCGAAGGTAACCACGACCGCCTTACAGCCATGGGCACGGGCATCACGGACAAGCGCTTCGATGAGTTCCTGGTGTCCACGGTGAACGCCGTCGAACACGCCAATGGCAATCGATGCGGCACCCAAGTGCTCACACTCATCAAACGTATCGGCAGCAACGATGCGAGCCTCGTCCGACTCGCCCGCGAAAAAGACACGCGCGAGCTCGCGAGCGGACAACATCATCGAACACCGCCGACTGCCTGCGGAAACACGTGCTCCATGACAAAGCGGCCGCCCTCAATGCGGGCGAGCGCCTTGAGTCCCCCATCGAGCACCAACGCAAACGGCGCCTTCGAGGAATCGAAATCGGCAAGCGCACGCTCAACGGGAATGCGTCGGCCGCAGAGCAGGTCGTCGGCAAGATTGCCCGGCAAGTCAACACGCGTGGCGCCCAGGGCCGCAATGGGATCCAGGGCAAAGCCAGCCGCGGACTCGGGAGAAAGCTCCTCGACCGCATGACAGGCGCCAATGGAAACAACACCGGAGGCCGTGCGGCGCAGCGCGGAAATATGCGCGGCGCTATCGCAAGCGCGGCCCAGGTCGCGAGCGAGCGCACGGATATAGGTGCCCTTGCTCACCGAGAACGCCACGGTCCACACACACGTATCACCTTCGCCGCCCACGGCGATCAGGTCGGCGGCATAGACCTCGACGGGGCGCGGAGGTAGGTCCACCGCATTGCCCTCGCGAGCAGACTTGTAGGCGCGAACGCCATTGACCGAGATAGCCGAAAACGCCGGCGGCACCTGCATCTGCGGACCCAGCATGGCGGCCAAGTGCTCACGGGCAAAGGCAGGATCGCGGAGCTCGTTGCCAACAGCCACCGTGCGGACCGCCTCGCCCTCCGCATCATCGGTATTGGTCTCGGCGCCAAACGAAATGTCGGCGACATAGCTTTTGGTATCGAGGGTAAGCATGCCCAGCAGACGGGTGGCCTGGCCCACGCCCACCACCATGACACCCGATGCCATGGGGTCGAGCGTGCCGGCATGGCCGACGCGCCGCTCATGGAGGGCGCGTCGGCATTGCGAGACCACATCGTGGGACGTGCAGCCCACCGGCTTATCGACGGCGAGCAGCATATTCAGTTGAGAAGGCGTACGACGAGCCATGTACCATCCAAAAAGTTAAAGCTCGACGGTCACCGAAGCGGGATCCTCCCCCACCAGCTCGGCCAGCATGGGAAGTGCCACGGTAAGCGTCTCGAGAATCGTTCCGTTGTTGGAAAAGCCGGCGGCGGCATGATGCCCGCCACCGCCAAAGTTGGCAGCAATCTCGGACACATCGAGGTCGCCCTTGGAGCGCAGGTTGCCACGCACCTTGGTATCGCCCTCAATGCCCTTTAAGAACATGCAGACCTCGACGCCCATCACCGAACGCACCACATCGACCAGGCCGTCGCACTCGTCCGAGGTGACGCCGCAGGCCTCAAGGTCACTCTGGTACGCGTAGCTATACGCGACGCGCCCGTGGGCCACTGTCTTGATGCGGCCCATAACGATGGACTTGAGGTGCAAAAACTCAACGCGCATGCTCTGATATACCTCGAGTGCCACTCGCGCCGGATCGGCACCGTGGGCAACCAGGCGCGAGGCCGCATGGAACGCGGCGGCATCGGCGTTTTGGTACTGAAAACGGCCGGTATCGGTAACCAAGCCACACAGCAGGCAGGTCGCAACGCCATCACGTGCGACAATGCCGCAATTGTCCAAGAAACGGTCGATGATCATGGCGCAGGCCGCGGCATCGACGCGCCTCAGACTCAGCTCGGCAAACTCCTCGCGCGCCGGATGATGATCGAAGCACACCACATGCTTGGAGCGACGAAGCACCTCGGCGGAATTATTGAGGCGCTCGACGACCGGTACGTCCACCGAGATGAACAGGTCAGGATTGCCGGCGTACGCAGATGCCGGCACCAGACGGTCGGAGCCTTCCATAAAGCGGTAAATGCGCGGAACCGGGTCATCGTCTGCCAGCAGAAGCGCAATGTCCTTGTTGGGGAAAAACTTCATGAGCGAAAGGCCCAGACCCAATACGGAGCCCAAGGCATCGCCATCGGGAGAAGTATGTCCCGAAATCGCAATGGAGGACGCACCCTCGATGAGCTCGAGGATGCGTCGCTGAATATCTGCAGACTCGCACGAGGCGAGGTCGGCGGAATTAGTCATCTAAAGCTGCCTCCTGGGCGGCATCCGCTATCGGATAGCCGTCCTCGTCTTTTTCGATCGCAAGCGTGGCGGGAACGTTTTCCAGCGCACGCGTGATGCGCTCGGCCTCATCGGTCGAGCGATCGATGCGAAAATCGAGCTCGGGCGTAACACGCCAATCGAGCGAGCGAGCCAACAGGCTGCGAATACGGCCCTTAGCGCTTGCGAGCGCCTCCATGACCTCGTCGTATCGGCTCGCATCGCACGACACGTACACGCGCGCGAACGAACGGTCCACCGCGACCTCGACCGCAGTCAAAGTAACGAGGTCGAGACGCGGATCGGAAACCTCAAAGAGCAGGATATAACCGAGCTTCTCGCGAAGCTGCTCGCCCAGACGGCGGGTTGCCTGCGTTTGCTTCATAGCGCTACCCCCTACTCGGTGCGGGCAACCTGGTCGATGCGGTAACCCTCGATCTGGTCGCCGGGCTTGATGTCCTGGAAGTTCTCCAGGCCAATGCCGCCCTCGGAACCGCTCTTGAGGCTCTTGGCCTCGTCCTTGTAGTGGCGCATCGAGGCGATCTTGCCGTTGAAGACCACGATACCGTCGCGCACCAGACGCACGGAATCGGTCGCGGCGATCTCGCCCTCTTCGACGCGGACACCGGCGGCGATACCGACTTTGGGCACCTTGAAGGTGTCCAGGACGGTCGCGGTACCCGTGGCGACCTCGACCTCGGTGGGCTTGAGCATGCCGATACGGGCGGCGTCGAGCTCCTCGAGGCACTTATAGATGACGTCGTAGCAACGGATCTCGACGCCCTCGCGCTCGGCAGCGGAGCGGGCCTTACCGTCGGGACGGACGCCAAAGCCGATGATGATGGCGTTAGAGGCGTCGGCCAGGACGACGTCGGTCTCGTTGATGGCGCCAACGGCGGAGTGGATCGTGTTGATGCGAACCTCGGACTGATCCATCTTGTCGAGCGAGTCCTGAAGGGCCTCGATGGAACCCTGGACGTCGGCCTTGATGATCAGGTTGAGCTCCTTGACCTCGGCGTCGGCAATGGTCTCGAAGAGGTTCTCGAGCGTGACGTGCTTGACGCGGCTCTGCTCCTCGATACGGGCCTTGAGCGAACGCTCGTCGGCAAGGGCGCGAGCCTCGCGCTCGTCCTCGAACACGCGGAACTCGTCGCCGGCGTTGGGCACGGACTGCAGGCCCAAAATCTCGACGGCGTCGGAGGGACCGGCCTCGGTGACGGCGCGACCCTTGGGGTCGAGCATAGCACGGACGCGGCCGTAGGTAAGGCCGGCGACCAGCGTATCGCCCACGTGCAGGGTACCGCGGGTTACGAGTACGGTAGCGACCGAACCGCGGCCCTTGTCAAGCTTGGCCTCGAGGACGTTGCCGGAGGCAAAGGTGTCCGGGTTGGCCTTGAGCTCGAGCACATCTGCCTGGAGCAGCACGGTCTCCAGAAGGTCGTCGATACCGATCTTCTGCTTGGCCGAGATGTTGACGAACATGTTCTGTCCGCCCCACTCCTCGGGGATGACGCCGTACTCGGTGAGCTCCTGGCGCACGCGGTCGGGGTTGGCGCCGGGCTTATCGATCTTGTTGACGGCGACGACGATGGGAACGCCGGCGGCCTTGGCGTGGTTGATCGACTCGACCGTCTGGGGCATGACGCCGTCGTCGGCGGCGACGATCAGGATGACGATGTCGGTCACCTTGGCGCCACGGGCACGCATGGCCGTAAAGGTAGCGTGACCCGGGGTATCGATGAAGGTGATCTTGCGGTCGTTGATCATGACCTGCGAAGCGCCGATGGCCTGCGTAATGCCGCCAGCCTCGCCGGCAGCAACGCCGGTGTGACGGATGGCGTCGAGCAGCGACGTCTTGCCGTGGTCGACGTGGCCCATGACGGTGACGACCGGGGCGCGCGGCTTAAGGTCGGCGGGATCGTCATAGAACGAGAAGGTGTTCTCCTCCTCGGGGGTGATGATCTTGATCTGACGGCCCAGGTCGTCGGCAACGAGCTCGACAAGGTCGTCGGACATGGACTGCGTCATGGTGAGCGGCGTACCAAGCAGGAACAGGCGCTTGATGATGTCGTTGGCCGGAACGTCGAGCGCCTCGGCAAGCTCCTGGACGGTAACGCCCTGGGAGACCTTGATGGCGTCGAGGTCCTCGGGGTTCACGCCCTGGGCCAGCGCCTCCTCTATCTTGCGCTCCTCCTGAGCCTTAGCAGCCTCGCGCTCGCGCTTCTCCTTGCGCTTCTTGCGGCGACCGGTGGACTCACGAGAGGCCTCCTCGACGGCGGCGCGGGCCTCCTCGAGCACCTTCTCGCGGCTGTACTCCTCGGCCTCGCGAGCCATGCGGCTGTAGTGGTCCTCTTCGTTGTTGTGACCGCCCTTGCGCTTCTTGCCCTTGCCCTGCTTATCGGGGTTGGGGAAGTCCATGCCGGCAGCGACGTTGTTGCTGGCGTTGGTGCGATGGCTGTGCGGACGGCTCTCGGAGGCGTTGCGCTCGGAGTTGTTGTCGGAAGCGTTGCGATCGTTACGACGGCCACCGCGGCGGTCGTTGTTGCCGCCACGACGGTTACCGCGCTCTGCGGCGCGCTCGGCCTTGGCCTTGTCCTCGGCGTCCTTCTTCTCCTTGAGCACGGTCTCCTGTGCGGCGATCTGGTCGAGCAGCGAACGGAAGCGCGAACCGGAGTCGGAAGCGGGAACGGCGCGGCGCTGGGCCTCGCGGGCAGCCTCCTCCTTCTCGCGGGCAAGGCGCTCCTGCTCGGCCTTCTTCTTGGCCTCGGCCTCGGCGCGGGCAGCCTCCTCGGCAGCCTGGGCTGCGGCAAACTGGCGGCGCTCCTCCTCGCGGGCCTTCTCGGCGGCGATGCGCTCGCGCTCGGCCTCGGCGGCGCGAGCGGCCTCCTCGGCAGCAGCTGCCTGCTCCTCGGCCTGCTTGGCGGCCTCGACTTCCTGAGCGCGGGCTTCGATCACCGAGGCGAGCTGCTTGCGGACCATAGCGACATAGGCGTCCTCCAAGGTGGAGGAAGCGGACTTAGCGGGAATCTTCATATCGGCGAGATGACCCATCAGTTCCTTGGAGGTCATGCCGAACTCTTTGGCCAGGGTGGACACACGGACTTTTGCCATATGACTTCACCTACCCTTTCTGGCACCTTGGGTGCCTAGAGACTGAACGAGCGTGAGAGACGCGCCAGGACCCACCCGGCGCGACCGCGCGCTAGATCAGGTCCTCCGCATCATCGAAGGCGTCGGTGTCGTGGACACCGCAGAAACGGGAGCCGGGACGAGCCTGGTTGCGGCACTGGATGCCGTCCTCGGACACGTACTCGCAGCGGCGGACGTCCTCGTCCTCCTCGTCACCGATCAGGTCGGCGGCGGGCTCCTCGTGAACGGGAACGTTCTTGAGGATGTCGGCGGCAAGGGTCTCGGACTTAATGTCGATGTGCCAGCCGGTCAGGCGCGCGGCGAGGCGGGCGTTCTGGCCCTCCTTGCCGATGGCGAGGGACAGCTGGTCGTCGGGCACGATGACGCCGGCGTAGGCCTTCTCCTCGTCAATGAGGACGCGAGTGACCTTGGCGGGCGACAGGGCGTTGGCGACGTAGACGGCAGGATCGGCATCCCACAGGATGACGTCGACGCGCTCGCCACGGAGCTCGCCCACGACAGCGCGAACACGGCTGCCCTTGGGGCCGACGCAGGCGCCCACGGGATCCAGACGGTCGTCGAGCGAGTGGACGGCGACCTTGGAGCGCTGGCCGGGCTCGCGGGCGATCGACTTGATCTGGACGGTGCCCTCATAGATCTCGGGCACCTCCTGCTCAAACAGACGACGCATGAGCTCGGGGTGGGTACGGGAGATGACAATCGGCGGACGGCTGTGCTCGCCACGAACCGGCTGCAGGTTGGAGTTGGGGTCGCGAACGTCGATGATCACGGCCTTGATGTGCTGGTTGTGCAGGTAGCGCTCGCCCATCGGACGCTCGTTGCGCTCGTTCTCGTAACGGCGCTGGTCGAAGTGCGGCAGCTCGGCCTCGACGCCCTCGCGGATCTTGACGATCGTGAAGTCGGGCGTGGACTGCAGCACGGTACCGCTGATGAGGTCACCGATGCGGCCGGAGAACTCCTCGTAGATCTGCTCGCGGGCGGAGTTGCGCACGATGGCGTTGATCTCGGCCTTGGCGTGCTGGGCGGCGATGCGGCTCGTGTTCTTGGGGGTGACGTCGATCTCCTCGAACTCGGTGAAGTTGCCTTCCTCGTCCATGGAATCGTCAATCGGCTCCAGACGGTAGACGTAGATCTTGCCGGTGGTGCGGTCGATGGTCACCTTGGCGCCCCACTCAAGATGCAGGATCTCGGCATAGCTCTTGGCGAGCGACTGCTCCAGACGGTCGATCAGGTAGAGCTGGTCGATGTGCTTCTCCTGGCAAAGCTCCATCAGGGCGGACATCATGTCGGATGCTGCCATCTTACTATCCTTCCTTCGCGGGCTTGAAGTCGTAGGTGGGCTTCAACTTGCACTTTTTAACATCAGAGAAATCGAGGGTAACGGACTCGCCGTCCTCAAGCTCGAGGGTCACGTTGGTCTCGGTTGCGGCGGCAATCTTGCCGGCGTACTTGCGACGGCCCTCGGTGGCGGTGGAGGTGAGCTCACAGTTCTCGCCCACAAAGCGGGCAAAGTCGCACGGGCGGCGCAGCGGACGCGCCATACCCGGGCTCGACACCTCGAGCGTATAGCTCGAAGAGATAGGGTCGAGCTCCTCAATCACATCGCCGACCCACTTGGTGTTGGCCGTGACGTCGTTGAGCGACAGGCTCTGACCCTCGGCACCCTCGATACGCACGCGTACGCAGGGGGCCTTGGTGGCACCCACGAGCTCGACGTCGACGATGTCGACATCGTGCTGGGGAGCGACGGCCTCGAGCGCGTCGATGATCGCCTGCTCGGTCTTAGTCTTGACCATTGCGGCACCTCCATCCATACAAAAAAGAAGCGGGGCCGAAACCCCACTTCTTTCAATTACTACTTCATTTACAAGCAAACTATACCAATAGCTGCAGAAACATGCAAGCACAGTACGAATCTGCAGGTCAGCGTGCGCACAGCTTCTCCACAAGAATAGGACAATTGGCCGAAGGCAACTAGGCAGATACATGCAAAACGAGGGACGACCCAACCGGATCGCCCCTCGTCTTTTATGCGTCAGTTAAGCGCGCAGTGCTTACTTGACCACCAGGTTGACCAGCTTGCCGGGCACGCAGATGGCCTTGACGACTGTCTTGCCCTCGAGCCACTTGGCGACGGCGGCCTCGGCGGCAGCCTGCATATCCTCATTGGAGGCATCGCGGGCAACGTCGACGCGGCCGCGGACCTTGCCGAGCACCTGGACCACGATCTGCACCGTGTCCTCAACGGACTCGGCCAGGTCGAACTCGGGCCAGGCGGCGGTGTAGGCATTGCCCTCGCAGCCGAGTGCCTCGTGCCACAGCTCGTCGGCCCAGAACGGGCAGATAGGGGCAAGGACGCTCACGATATCCTTGGCCACGCCGTAGCACAGTGCCTTGTCACGGGAAGCACCCTCAGTGGCATTGAGGTAAGCGCTCGCCGCGTTGACGAGCTCCATGACGGCCGAGATCGCGGTGTTGAACTGGCCGCGGTCGAAGTCCTCAGTGCACTTGGCGATGGTGCGGTGACGCTCGCGATAGAGCTTCATCGCAACCTCGTCGAGCGCGGACTTGTCGAAGGCCACGTTGGCGTCACCGGACTGGACGAGCTGCCAAACGATACGCCAGGCGCGCTTGATAAAGCGGTTGGCGCCCTCGACGGCCTTGGGATCCCAGTCGAAGTCCTTCTCGGGCGGGGCGATAAACAGGATCGCCAAACGCATGGTGTCGGCGCCGTAGGGCTCGATAACCGAGCTCGGGGGCACGACGTTGCCCTTGGACTTGGACATGGTGTCGCCGTTCTCGTCCTTGACCATGCCCTGGCACAGCAGGTTGGTGAAGGGCTCGTCCACGCTCAGCAGGCCCAGGTCGCGCAGTGCCTTGGTAAAGAAGCGGCTGTAGAGCAGGTGCAAAATAGCGTGCTCGATGCCGCCGATGTAGTTATCGACGGGCATCCAACGGTCGGCAGCCTCACGGGAGAAGGGCAGCTCAGTGTTGTGCGGATCGGTATAGCGCAGGTAATACCAGCTGGAGCAGGTAAAGGTGTCCATGGTATCGGTCTCGCGCTTGGCCGGGCGGCCGCAGACCGGGCAGGTGGTCTCGTAGAACTCCTTGCACTCGGCAAGGGTCTCGCCAGCGCCCAGGTCCAGGTTCTCGGGCAGCGTCACCGGCAGCTGGTCCTCGGGCACGGGCACGATGCCGCAGTGCTCGCAGTGGATGGCCGGGATGGGGTCGCCCCAATAGCGCTGGCGGCTGATGAGCCAGTCGCGGAGACGGAACTCGACCTTGCGACGACCGCAGCCCATGGCCTCGAGGTCGGCCACGATCGCAGCCTCGCCCTCGGAGTGCTTACCGCCGCGCATGCCGGTGTACTTGCCGGACTGGACGAGCGTGCCCTCGGCAGCGTGGGCGCAATCCCAGTCGACGGTCTCGGCATGGAAGGTATCGATGGTCTCGCCGCTGGCCTCGACGGCAGCGCGATCGTCATCGTCCAGGATGATCGGTACGATCGGCAGGTCGTACTTGCGGGCGAACTCAAAATCGCGCTGGTCACCACAGGGAACGGCCATGACGGCACCGGTACCGTAGTCGGCAACGACATAATCGGCAACCCACACGGGGACCTTCTCGCCGTTGACGGGGTTTACCACATAGCGGCCCGTGAAGGCACCGTGCTTCTCGAGGGTGCCCTGGGCACGCTCGACGGCAGAGATGTGCTTGGAGTCCTCGACGATCTTGGTGACGGCCTCCTCGTACTCCGTGCCCTCGACGAGCTCGTGCAGGCCGGCGTACTCGGGAGCCAGGACAAAGAAGGAGACGCCAAAAAGGGTATCGGCACGCGTGGTGAAGACGGTGATCTTGCCCTCATCGCCCTCGATGGGCTCGCCATCCTGATCGCACAGGGTAAAGTCGACCTCGGCGCCCTCGGAGCGACCGATCCAGTTGGCCTGCATCTGCTTGACGCGCTCGGGCCAACCGGGGAGCTTCTCCAGGTCGTCGAGCAGTTCCTGGGAGTACTCGGTGATCTTGAAGTACCACTGCTCAAGGTCGCGCTTCTCGGGCTCGGTGCCGCAGCGCCAGCACTTGCCCTCGGTCACCTGCTCGTTGGCCAGAACGGTCTTGCAGGTGGGGCACCAGTTGACCGGGTTCTTCTTGCGGTAGACCAGGCCCTTTTCCCACAGCTTCTCAAAGATCCACTGGCCCCAGCGGTAGTAGTCGGGACTGCAGGTCTTGACCATGCGATCCAGATCGTAGGAGAAACCCATGCGCTTCATCGTGGCGAGCGCCTGGTCCATGTTCTTATACGTCCAGGCGGCAGCCTGCGTGTTGTGCTTGATAGCGGCGTTCTCGGCAGGCAGGCCAAAGGCGTCAAAGCCGATGGGGTGCAGCACGTCGTAACCGCGCATGCGGGCCTGACGGGCCATGGCATCGCCGATGGTATAGTTGCGAGCGTGGCCCATATGCAGGTCGCCCGACGGATACGGGAACATCTCGAGCACATACTTCTTGGGCTTGCTGTCGTCGGTGTCGACGGCAAAGAGGTTGGAGTCCTCCCAGGCCTTCATCCATCGGGACTCAATGGCCTGCGCGTCGTAGGCAGGGATCTCGTCCTTATGATCTGTGCAATCGCACATATCAGCTCCTTTAATCTTAGCTGGGGTCGGTCGGCTTGGCTTTATTCGCTACTGCGGACAGTCCTGCGCAAGACGAAGAGCACATTAAGTGCTCTTCTTTGCGTGCGGAACTTGTAGCGAACAAAGCCAAGCCGACCGACCCTAAGGTTAACTTGACTGATGATAGCAAATACGACAAGCGAGATGCCTGCGACTTGCAGGCATCTCGCTTTATCTTAATAACGTGGTTGCGAATCAACCGCTAATTGTTACCAGCCCAAGCATGGTCGGGTTTTCCAAGTGCCGCAGATTGCCGTGAAAGAGGAGCGACGCGTACTTTGGTACGCGAGCGACGGTTTGAACGGCAAGGTGCGGTGCTTGGGAAAGCCGCTTAGCGGTAGCTGACGCTCTGCTGGGAATCCTTGACGACTACGTCGTGGGCGCCGCCTTCGACGATCGAGGTCGAGCTCACCAGGGTCAGGCGTGCCTTTTCCTGAAGCTCGGGGATCGAGAGGGCACCGCAGTTGCACATCGTGGACTTGACCTTGTAGAGCGTGCCGCCCACGCCGTCTTTGAGGGAGCCGGCATAGGGAACATAGGAGTCGACGCCCTCGACGAAGCTGAGCTTCGCGGCGCCGCCCAGGTCGTAGCGCTGCCAGTTGCGGGCACGCGCAGAGCCCTCGCCCCAGTACTCCTTCATGTACTGACCGTTCACGTTGACGCGCTCAGTCGGGCTCTCATCAAAGCGGGCGAAGTAGCGGCCCAGCATCATAAAGTCGGCGCCCATGGCAAGGGCGAGCGTCATGTGGTAGTCGTAGACGATGCCGCCGTCGGAGCAAACGGGCACGTAGACACCGGTCTCCTCGTAGTACTCGTCACGGGCGCGGCAGACGTCGATCAGCGCGGTGGCCTGGCCACGGCCGATACCCTTGGTCTCGCGGGTGATGCAGATGGAACCGCCGCCGATACCGACCTTGATGAAGTCGGCACCGCAGTCGGCCAGGAAGCGGAAGCCCTCGGCGTCGACGACGTTACCGGCACCAACCTTGACGTCCTCGCCATAGTTGGCGCGGATCCACTCGATGGTGCGCTTCTGCCACTCGCTGAAGCCCTCGGAGGAGTCGATGCACAGAACGTCGGCACCAGCCTCGATGAGCAGCGGCACGCGCTCGGCATAATCGCGGGTGTTGATACCGGCGCCGACCATGTAGCGCTTGTCGCCGTCAAGCAGCTCGTTG
The DNA here is from genome assembly GCA_037277825.1 of Collinsella sp. GTDB lineage: Bacteria > Actinomycetota > Coriobacteriia > Coriobacteriales > Coriobacteriaceae > Collinsella. Next base: position 20,219 of record JAYBEF010000013.1, on the reverse strand, counting down.
GGGTTGGTCTTGTGGCTATCGTAGTCCTTGCGGAAGACGATGCCCATGAGGTGATCGTTATCGTCGACGATGGGCAGGGCGTTGAGCTTGTTGTCCCAGATGACGTCGTTAGCGACCTTGAGGCTGATGTTCTTGTCGCCCACGATGAGCTGCTCACGCGGGGTCATGAACTCGGAGACCTTCGTCTGGTGGTCATCGCGGCTGGGGCGATAGTCACGGCTGGTGACGATGCCCAGGAGCTTACCCTTGGGAGTGCCGTCGTCGGTGACCGGCATGGTGGAGTGACCGGTCTTCTCCTTGAGCTCGATGACCTGCTCCATGGTCATGTCGGGGGTCAGGGTGGAATCGGACTGAACGAAGCCGGCCTTGTGATCCTTGACGGCCTTGACCATAGCGGCCTCGGACTCGGCGCTCTGGGAACCGTAAATGAAGGACAGGCCACCCTCGGTAGCGAGCGCGACACCCATGTCGACGCCCGAGACAGACTGCATGATGGCGGAAACCATGGGGATGTTCAGGGTGATTGCCGGCTTCTCACCGCGCTTAAAGCGGGTTAGCGGCGTCTTAAGAGAGACGTTGTTGGGGATGCACTGCGAGGACGAGTAACCAGGGACCAGCAGATACTCCGAAAACGTGTGGGACTCACCGGGAAAGAACGTAGCCATGTTTCTCCTTTTTCCATGCGACCGGTCGGCTGCAGGCCTCGTAGGACCCAGCCCAACCTTGGGCGCCCAATACTGGGGAAGTATCTTAACGCACTTTGACTGCTACAATGCATGTTTTAAGAAGAGCACACGAGGGTTTGACGCAGGCTTTGCGTTTGCCCAGCAAGCACTTTAGCGGGGAGACGTGGAGCACATGGACTACAAGACGACGGCAAAGTTGGTCATTCAAGCGTGCGACAAGGATCTGCCGGGCGTGTTCGGCCACGGCTGCGTTTTGCTGCTGCAGGGTATTGCCCGCGAGCACTCGCTCAACCGCGCCGCCAAGAGCATGGGCATGGCGTACTCCAAGGCCTGGCGCATTGTGAACGAGGCCGAAGGCCAGCTGGGATGTAAGCTCATCGAGCGCGACGGCGCCCGCGGATCCACCCTCACCCCCGCCGGCGAGCGAGCCATAGCGGTCTACGAGGAGCTGCAGACCGACATAAACAAGGTCATTGCCACCAAAGCCGACGCCCTCATCGCCAGCATCAAAGAATAGCCAATTTGGGACGGGGCTTTTTAGCTACGCAACCCCCTCTCTAAGTTGCGGTGAAATAGGGACTGTTTATGCCGATAAAGCCGTAAATCAATCCATATTTCACCGCAACTTATGGAGTCGAGGATGATTTAGCTAGTTGCGGAGGGCGTTATCTAGGGCGGACGCTACGACCAGGGGGTTGTCGGTGCCGGCGAAGAGGCGGATGGTGCTCCCCTGCTTGCCGCGCGTGGCCGAGAGGCGCGTCGTTGCGCCGCCGGCGGGCGATGTACGAAACTCCCCCGGCAAAGCATCGAAGAAATCACCCGCACTGCGCTCGATAAGGTCAAACTCAACTGCCGGGCCAAAGCCGTGCTCGAGGATTCCTGTCGCAACCGCATGGTCGGGATGCGAGCTCAGTCCGGGATAGCGCACGTTGCACACCATCTCGTTGGCGGCCAGATACTCGGCCAGCGCACGGGCGCGGTCGAAATGCGCCTGCATACGGACGTCGAGCGAGTCCAGTCCCCGCTCCAGCACACCGGCCTCGTCAGCAGTCAATTCAAACTTGGCCAAGCCACAGCCCTCAAGCAGGGTATGCGCGCACTCGGCCGCGGCATCCACACGATGGCGCTTGAGCTGCGAGCGCGCGACCGATACGGCAACCAACTTGCGCGGAGCATCACCGGCGCATACGCGATCGAGCGCCTCGAGCGACAGCGCAGAACCCAGCCGCAGCGAATCGCAGCCAAAAGCTGACGCCACGGTGTTGTCCACAACCAGCAGCGCATGGGCCTCACGCGCCGCCCGACCCAGCGCACGAAGATCGGGCACGCGCAGTCCAAACCCGCCAATGGAGTTGACGAACCACCACAGGTGCGGCCCCTCGGCATCAAACGAAGCATCAAAGCCATCGGACGCAGCAGCAAACGCCGCAACCGACGACTCCTCCACCATAGCCACGTCGCAGCCATCAAAGCCGCGCGCAAACGCATCGGCAAAGTCATCCGCAAAGGCCACTAGGCGGTCACCGGGACGCACAATCCCCAGCTGCGACAGCGCTGCCGGCACATGCGGGGCCGCAAGCAACCGCGCCTCACGCGCGCCGGCCCTCAAAGCCCAGGCCTCTTCTAGCTGCTGTACGCCCATACGGCACCGTCCCTTCAAAACAAAAACCCACGATGCGGGTGTTCCCCGCATCGTGGGCAACGGCTGCAGTATAGCGCCGATATGCGACGAATCGCTTAGATGTTGAGCGTGTGATAGTTCACGCTCGTGCCCGGAGCGTCAACGGTCACGCCATAGGCCTCGGGATAGATGCGCGTCGAAAACACGAGCGCGCCATCATTCACGAACACCTCGACCGACGAGACATCGCCAACAATGCGCACGTTACGAACCTCGTCGACGGGCTCCCAACGCACGGTACGACCGCAGCCGGCAGAAGCGCGACCCTCATCGGTAAATCGCATCTCAAAGCGCGAGGGCAGTTCGCCCTCGGCGGGCACAAACTCCAGCTTCAGCTCGTCATCAACGGTCGCGGTAAACGCGCCATCGACACCGTCAACAACAACGTCAAAGCAGGTATCGTCGGCAACCTCCAACGAGCCCTGCCCCACACGCACCGAGGCATAATGGCGCTCGATCTCGCGAGCCGGCTGCTGCAGCACCACGCCGCCGGCGCCGGCTGTAAGCTCACGCGGCACCGTCATGCAGTGCTGCCAGCCACACGCCACGGTGGGCGCGTTGCCATAGGTCGGCTCATCGGGCATGCCCATCCAGCCGATCAGAATGTGGCGACCATCCTCGGACGTAAACTCCTGCGGCGCATAGAAGTCAAAACCGGCATCCCACAGGCGGAACTCGCCCAGCTCATAAGCGTCCTTGCCACCAGTGATGTCGCCCGATACAGGCATGTAGCCAGCGGCATACACATTGCCGCGGTCCCAACGACCGCCCTCAAGACCCTGGGGCGAGAAGGACAGCCACTTCGCCGGTACACCGCCATCCGACTCAAGCTCAAAGTATCCCGGGCACTCCCACATAAAGCCAAAGCGCTCGGGCGTGGAAACGCGGCTTTCGAGCTCCCAGCTCAGCATATCGGCCGAGCCATACACCAAGATCTCGCCCACATCGCGCCCGGCACCTTCGCCGTGCATCGCACAAAAACGGCTTTCGACATGCGGCCCGTCCACGCGACGACGCGCGCCCAGCACCATGTGGTAACGCCCATCATCATCGCGCCACACCTTGGGATCACGCACGTGGCAGGTCAGATCGTCGGGATAATCCTCGGACGCCAGCACCACGCGCTTTTGGCTGAACTCCCGACCGGCAAGGCCATCAACGCTCTCGACATAAACAGTATCGGCGCGACGGCCGGTATTGACGTAGTCGTACGTGCCGTCCGCATCGGAAAGCTTAACGTTGCCCGTATAGAGCACGCGAATGCGGCCGTCCTCGGCAAGCGCGGAGCCTGAATACACGCCATGGCAATCGAACGGCTCGTCGGGCAGCAGCGGGGCGCCAACATATTCCCAGTTCATAAGGTCGCGGCTTGTGGCATGGCCCCACATCTTTACGCCGCCGTTCACATCAAACGGGGCATACTGGAAGTACGCGTGAAACACGCCGCCCGCTTGGCAAAGACCGTTGGGGTCGTTGAGCCAGCCCGCCGGCGGCATAATATGGAAGCGCTGGCCATACGCGCCATGACCGCACTCAGAGGCGGCGGCGTCAACAGCGGCGACCAGCTTTGCAAGGTCGCGACCAAGTGCATTAGACATATCAAAGTCCTAACGGATCGAAAGTAACAAGACACCAGAGATCGGCACCAGATACGGAAAACGCCCGCGAGCATACGACCCGCGGGCATCCCCTCAATCAAAAGCTCTTAGGCCTGCTCGGAAGTCATGGACTCGTCCTTGTACAGGACAAACGAGACGGCAAAGGAAACCAGCGCGGCGACCGCAAACATGATCGCGTACTGCACGGGCTGGGCCAGGCACAGCAGGATACCGAAGATACCCGTAACGCCCGTGCCGGAGGCAGCCAGCGAAGTGAGCGCGCAGACCAGGGCGCCGCAGCCACCGCCGATGCAACCGGCGATGAAGGGCTTAAAGAAGCGCAGGTTCACACCAAAGATGGCAGGCTCGGTAATGCCCATGAAGGCGGACAGAGCCGAAGGAAGCGCCAGGCCCTTGATCTTGGCATCGCGGGTCTTAAAGGCAACGGCGAGTGCGGCACCACCCTGGGCGATGTTGGCGGCACTGGCGATGGGCAGCCAATAGGTCACGCCGTACTGGGCGAGCTGGCCCAGGTCGATGGCGGTGTACATCTGATGGATACCGGTGACGACCGTAGGCGCATAGAACAGGCCGACGATAAAGGAACCGATGCCGAAGGGCAGGGTGAGCAGGGCCTGGATCAGACCGAGGACGGCGTTCTCGGCCCAGACAAAGATGGGGCCGACGGCAACGAGCGTCACGAGCACGGTCACGAACACCGAGACGAGCGGGGTCACAAAGAGGTCGAACATCTCGGGAACGATCTTGTGCAGGCGCTTCTCGAGGAAGGCCAGAATGGCGCAGGCGATAACGATGGGGATCACGTGGCCCTGATAGCCGACCCACTCAAAGCTGTACACGCCGGGAATGACGGTGACCATAGTCTGCACGCCCTCGGAGGCAACCGTGTAGGCGCTCTGCAGCGAGGAGTTGATGAACGCACCGCCGACGACAGCGCCCAGATACGGGTTGGCGCCAAAGGCCTTAGCCGCGGAGTAGCCGATCAGGATCTGCAGAATGCCAAAGGACGTGCCCGAGACCAGGTCGGCAATCTTGTAAATAAAGTTATTGGTGTCGAGCGCGACAAAGCCGTTGGAGGCCATAAAGTTGAGGGCGCTCATAATGCCCAGCAGCAGACCCGAAGCCACGATGGCGGGGATGATGGGAACAAAGACGTCGCCGAGCACCTTAATGGCACGCATAAAGATGTTCTGCTGCTGTGCCGCGGCCTCCTTGACCTCGGCCTTGGTGGCAGCCTCGACGCCGCTGAGCGCGATGAACTCTTCGTAGACCTTGTTGACGGTGCCGGTGCCAAAAATAATCTGGAGCTGGCCCTGGGCCTCAAAGACGCCCTTGGCGCCGTCGATATTCTCGAGGGCATCCTTGTCGACCTTGGCGTTATCGGCAATCACCAGGCGCAGACGCGTGGCGCAGTGTGCGGCCGAAACAACGTTGCCGGCGCCACCGATGTTGTCGAGCACCTCTTGGGCTGATTTGCGGTAGTCCATGACTTCCCTTTCCTCAAACGGGCGCACGTGCACCCGGCCGTCTTTGACACTTACACTGTAATCGATTTCAGTTTCATATGTCTGTAATCGTTTTCATAGTAGGGTGAACGGTAGGAAATAGCCGGCGAATGGTAGTTTTGAGACAAACATAAGGGCTCAGAGGCAGGCAGACGTGCCCAAAATCTAGACATTCATAAGCTGATGGCCGAGTTTGAGCGTCTTTAGACCGCTCTCCCCCTCCACGCCATCGAGCGTGTTGAGCAACATATTGGTCGCCTCGACGCCACTGGTCAGGTAGCCATAATGCACGGTGGGAATACCGCCCGTCAGCGCGCGCAAAAATGCGTTGTCGCCAAAACCGCTCACGCGACGCACGCCCTCGCCCATGCCGCGCACCTCGTCAAGAGCGCGCAGGGCGCCGGCCGCCATAGTGTCGGTCGCGCACGCAATAAACGAAACATCGGGGGCATCGGCAAGCAGCTCGCGCGCAGCGCGATAGCCCGAGTCAAGCGTAAAGGATCCCTGGCGAATCAGGCTCGAATCAAGCACCACGCCCGCAGCAAGAAGCCCCGCCTCAAAGCCGCGACGACGGTCGAAACCAGCCGCGCGGTCCTCTTCGGTAACTCCGATGTAGGCGATCTTGCCATCCACCCGACCCGCAAGCGCACGGCCGAGCTCAAAGGCAGCCTCGTAATCGTCGTGATAGACACATGCCGCGCCCTCGACATGTTGGCCGATCAACACAATGGGCACGCGGCACGACTCAATCGCGCGACGGTGCTCGTCGGTGATCATGGTTGCCACCAGCACAATGCCATCGACCGGGTGATTTTGGAATAAATCAAGGTATTCGAGCTCGCGATCGGCCGCGTTATCGGTATTGGCAAGCAGCATCTGGTAGCCACGACGACCGAGCACCTGGCCAATACCGGCGGTAATGCGGCTCACAGATTCCGAGTTGATCTTAGGCACGATAACGCCGATGAGCTTGGTGGAGCCGGTGCGCAGCGCGCGAGCCTGGCTGGACCGCACGTATCCGGTCAGCTCAATCGCCTGCTTAATGCGCTCGGCCTTGTCCGCCGAGATATATCCACCGTTGAGGTAGCGCGAGACGGCGGCGCTCGAAACGCCCGCCAGCTCGGCCACATCTTTCATCTTTACCACGAGCACCCCTGTCGTTGAAATCGCTTTCACCATGATACCCAACCCTCGCCCGAAAAATATTCGACTGAAAAGGTCTCAGCGGATCATTTCAACCGCCCAGGTCGAGCAAGCGTCAGCGAGCGGGCAGCTGTCGTGGCGAGGTGCCGCGAAAGAGGAGCGAAGCGTACTATATGTACGCGAGCGACGGTTTGAGCGGCAGATCGCCCGGCAGATGCCCGCGCAGCGTCGACCGGTCCGGCGTTCGTTAGAACGCCGGAACATAGTTAGCCGTGGTACTCGCCGTTGTACTGGATGAGCGTCAGGTCCTCCACGCCATCGAGCGCGCGAATGGCGTCCGCATAGGGCATGTCAACGCCGTCCGAGAACACCTCCACGGCCATCTCGACCTTGTCACCACGCATGGTCTTGGACTTCACCGTAAACTTGGTGCGCCCAAATGCACGCACGATATCGTCGCCGGTGGTCTGACCCGTGTAGTGGATGACCATCATGTACACGCGCGCCTTGTCCTGGTGGCTCGCAAAGCCGGCGATCATGGCCACGATCACCACTGCCGTGAGCCCCACGAGCGCATACATGCCGGCACCCGCCGTAATGCCCGTGGTAATGGCCCAAAACAGGTACAGCAAGTCGAGAGGGTCCTTGACCGCTGTACGATAGCGGACGATGGACAGAGCACCGACCATACCGAGCGAGATGACCACGTTCGTCGAGATCGCGAGCGTGACCATGCAGGTGAGCACACACATGCCCACGAGCGTCACGGCAAAGCTGCGCGAATACACCACGCCGGTAAAAAAGCGCTTGTACACGTAGTAGATCAGGATGCCCATGGCGAGCGCCACGAGCAGCGAAAGGCCAATCTTGGCGGGGTCGACCTGGCCAAACGCCTCCAAGACGGAGTTCTTAAAAAAGTCCCTGGTGCTCATGGTCTAAATATCCCCTCGGTTCTCAAAATCCGATTCCCAGTAATTAAATCCGCGAAGGTAGGCGGTCTTTTCGTAACACAGGCAGTACTTGGAGACCGCCGTAAGCTCGGCCGCTCCCGGCGGCACCATATCGCGCACCAGCTGCGGGCAAAACTCCGTAAACTTGACCTCCATCACCTGCTTGCCGGGCTCCAGGACCGGCAGCGCGGGCAGCGTCGCGTCAAAGATATCGAAGCTTCCCACCGCGGCACGCACGTTCATGTCAAACGTGATGCGCACGGTGCCCTCATCCATCACCCACGGCTCGCGCTCGTAGTCCACGATGGTCCGCGGGCGCATCATATTGCAGATGCACTCGATGTAGAACTCGCGACAGAGCGGATAAGGACTCCTCAGCAAAAAGTCGTAGTCGCCAGCCAGAATCTGCTCAAACTCGCCACGCGTGAGCGGCGCGTCCTCCTTGTAAATCCAGCTGCCGTACTTCTTTTTGCGCTCGAGCTTAATCACCTTGTCGCTGCCGTTATAGATGCGCACGCGATACTTTTTGCGCATGAGAATGCCGGCGTCTTTTTCCTCGTAGGCCGAGTTGCAGTAGTCGTCAAAGTACAGGCTGCGAATGGTGTAACCGCCTGCCCGCGCATGCTTGTCCAGCTTAAAAACCGGCGCCATGCGACAGGCAAGCGCAGCGTGCTCGCCCTCGTTAATGAGATATTTGAGCTCGTGGCGGTAACGCTCCTGCGTGGCACGCACAGGCGGGGCCGCCAAGCGCTCAAGCAGCGCGCTAGCCCTCCTCATACGTGTCCTCCACGACCTTACCGCCGTCTTGCACGTAAAAACACTTCATGCCGTAGTGCTTGCCGTCGTCGGTCACATAGTAGTCAAACGCATCTTGCGTATAGCCGTCGGAGTTGGTGGCACGCACGCGCACAAAATACTGGCCGGTATCGGGCGCATCACAGGTCACCTCGGGAAGCAGCACGTCCTCGGCCTTAAAGACCACGTCGCTTATGGCATAGTCACGCGCAAGCTCCACGGTGTAGCGAATGTCGCGCGCCTCAAAGTCGTAGGACGCATCCCAGTTAATACGCAGCTTACCGTTATCGATCTGCGGCACGCCGATGTAGAACGGCATGGGCTTATTAAAACTCTCGCGAAAGCTCTTGTAGTTCTCCTCGATCTCGGAGGGAATCGCCGCGGCGATCTGCTCGTATTGGTCCTTGGTGACAGGCAGATGGTCGATATCGGGCGAAGCAAAGACCAGCGATTCAGTAACCTCGCGGTAGTGCTTGATCATCTTGCTCAGGCGTGCCTCGGTCATATACGAACGCAGGTCCTTGACGGCGCGGTCGAGCTCGCTGCGGAACGATTTGCTGCGCAGCGCACGATTGAACAGTACGTTGCCCCAGTAGTTGCTTGCGCCGCGCTCCCAGCTCGCGTAGTCCGAAAACCCGGTAAGAGAAAGCTCCAGCTTACGCAGCATGCCGTCGTTATCCCAATCTAAAAAGTACCAGGTATTTGAGTTGAGCGGGCTGTACAGATAGCAGTTACGGTTCTGCGTATCGCAGTTGCCCGTCAGGATCTGAAACGCCAGCCAATAGACCAGATTTTCGGTATCAAAGTAGGTGCCGAGCACGTCGTCGATCTTTTGCGATTCATCGTTGAGCGCATCGAGCATCTCGATGAGCTTGGTGTGGTCCGAATCGCCCTTAATCTCGAGCATGCCCTCAAATTTAGCCTGGTTGTAGTCGGGATCGTCGGCGAGCTTAATGGTATCCTCGTAGCGATGGAAATCGAAGCTGTTCACCTTATACAGGTGTCCGCTCTTATCCAGGCCATGTGCCTTAAGCGCCGTCTTGTTGAGCTGCTCCACCTGCGTAAACAGGCCGTAGTCCTCAAAGGTGTCGTTGGACTTTTCGGTCTGGTCGCACACCCACAGACGCACAAACTGCGTGCGCAGGCCCATCATCTGGGGAATCCCACGGATAAGGTCGTAGGCCATCTTGTTGCGAAAACGCATACCCTCGCCCATGTGCTTGTTGAGCGCAATCGCGCACTGTTGGCGCCAGGTACCCTTGCCCTTTTTGAGCTCCACCTTGTAATTCTTTTGCGAGTTATTGCTCGATGTCTGACCGCGCACCTGCACGGTGGCATTGGGCGCTTCCTCGCCATAGCCAACCTCGCCGGCCACCGGGCCGTCTTCGTCGCCCGGCTGCAGCAGGCCCATAACCTGATAGCGTGTCACGCCCATGTCGGCATAGTCATACACCGAGTACGTGTTGATCTCGGCCCAGCTGTGGTCGGTGTTCTCGGAGCTGTTGCCACGTGAGACCGTCAAGTACATGGTCACAATACCCGAGTCATCGTAGACCTCGTAGAGCTCGTCCTTGTCGCGCAGGTGCTTGGCCTCATTCGAGGCCTCAGCCTTTTTAATCTTGTCCTGCTTTTTGACCTTTTTGGTCGAGGAGTCTTCCTGCACCGAGCAGCCCGAAAGCAACAGCGCACCGGCAGCCGCCTCAAACAGGCGACGGCGGGACATCATTCTATCGGTCATCAGAACCTCCCCAATGCTTGCGATACACGTGAACTACAGCGCACTCAAACGCACCATGCGGCACGCCCTTATGTCGGCCTTCCTCATAGCGCTGTTCGGCATGGTCGAGCAAGCGGCCCAGCTGTGTAAAGCGACCCGTTTTGTCGGTCGCCACAATGGGCTGCTGGCTCAGGATACGATACGGCAAGTTGGCGGTATAGGTATCGAGCCGCAGCAGCGCCACGATAAAAAACACCGCCGCACCCAACAAAAAGCCAAAGCCGTAAAACTGCTGCGGCAAAAGCAACGACACGGCAGTCGCCAGCCCGGCCACACCCGCAAACAGCCCCGAGGCCAGCACGGCCCCCTTGTAGTCGGTAAAGTAAAGCAAGATGAGCATCACCGTATTGCCCACGGCATACAGGCCATAGCCCACGCACAGCGTGCGAAAATACCCGTGCATCAGGTTGTTAAAGCCCAACGGTAGGGCCGACAACACCATGGTCTCGAGCGAAATGACCGCCGCGGTCACAAACAGCTGCTTGAGCGCACAAAAGCGCAGTTCGCTGTTAAGCGTGGAGAGCATCTCCTCCTCGGCCACCACAATGTCGCCCACCACGCCGCCGTCATTGAACAGGCTGTAGTAGTCGCGGTAGCGCGGATAGAAGTTGACCTCGACCGAGACCACAAAGTTAACGGTCGTGACCAGGATCGTCAAAAACGCAATGAGCGCCGGCACATCGTAGTAGGGCGCACCATAAAACAAGCCCTTGACCTGCACGCCAATAGGACCGGCCCAAATAATCACCAGGTGCGCAAAGAGTCCCAGATTGGTTAACAGGCCCGTGAGCGCCAGCGGCATAAACTGATCGAGCCACTGCAAAAAGGGCCAGGGGCTGCGGTCGCTCTGAGGAAAATACCGGTACAGCAGTACCACGTCCCAGGCGAGCATGACGCCGTAGCCCAGAGCAATTGACGCCAACAGGCCCTCGACCGGCGGCAGTCCCAGCGCCAGCGCGGCCAGGGCGCACAGGCACGCCACGCCAATGGCAGCCGCAAAGCTGCACAGGATGCCGCGGTAATCCTTGATGGCCGTGAGGTAGCTCATGCCGTTCCAGTTGACGATCATAATGTTGAACAGCCACAGGCACAGCAGCCCCTGCAGCAGCGTGGCGCCCGAGAACAGCAAAAAGACGCCGTAGAGCACCGTGCCCGCAACGAGCATGATGGCGTTGGAGCCCCAAAACGAAGGCAGTATCTCATCCTCGCGCTCGGCAAAAAGCATGTCGGCCAAAAAGCGCGTGACCGGCATGGAGAAAAAGCTTGTAAGCGTAAGCGACGCCAGCAGCGTATAGGTCACCATGCACACCAGCAGATCCTGGTTGGCACGGCCCACACCCCACAGACCGCACAGCACCAAGATACCCACCTGGAGCAGCACGCCCAACAGCATGGGACCCGTGCACACAATGCCGGCGTAGCCGTAAGCGCGCATCGTGGCAAACAGGCCCTTGCGCCTAAACAGGCACTTGAGCTCAAAACCGATTCCGGCCACCGGCTACTCCCCCTCTCTGGGCAGGTCAAACGCTTGCGCCGTCTCGTCGTACAGCGCGCGATAGTTGGCGAGCATCTGCTCGTGCAAGAAGTACGTGGCAACGCGACGCTGGCCGCGCTCCCCCATCTCAATGCGACGAGCGCGGCTTGTGCACATGCGTTCCATGGCATCGGCCAAGCCCTTGCGATACATAGGCGGCGTCACAAAACCTGCCACGCCAAAGTCGTCGCCCGGAGCGCCTTCGAGTAGCTCGCGGCAGCAGCCCACCTCGGTCGTCACGCAGGGACGACGCGCTGCAAGCGACTCCAGCACGCTGAGCGGCTGACCCTCGGAGATGCTCGTTAAAATGGTAAAGTCGAGCTTTTCCATGTACTCGACCACGTTGACGCGACCGGTAAAGATCAGGTCGCGCACGCCCAGGGTATCGACCAACGCGTGGCACTCGGCGCCGTACTCCTCGTCGTCCACGCCGCCCATGATGTGCAGGCGCACCTTGGGCAGGCGCTCGTGCAGCTCAAAGAAGGCATAAATCATGGTCTTGACATCCTTGATGGGCGCCAGGCGCACCACCGCGCCAATGTCCACCCAGCCGTCATCGGTCTTTAAGGGAATATCCTTAAAGCGATCGAACTGGATGCCGTTGGGTATGACCAGGCATTTGTCCGCATCGCAGCCCATATCAATCTGCGTCTTGCGGGCGTTATGGAACAAACTCGTCACGTGGAAGGCGCGGCGGTAGATCTCCTCCGAAAGCAGGTAGAAAAAGCGGATCCAGCGGTCCTTAAACGACGGTACCACCCAATCGGCGCGAATGATCTCTTCCTCGCGCTCGCGGGTATAGATGCCATGCTCGGTCAGCAGCACCGGCGCATGGTGAACGCTTGAGCCCAAGCAGGCGAGCAGGCCACCGTAGCCGGTCGAGATGGCATGGTACACATCGGCCACCGGCACCTCGCTGCCCAGCAGGTAGAGCACCGGCAACAGCATAGAGCGCATGGTGTGGAATGCGTCGGCAAAGGGCGTGTAGGGGTACTCGGCAAGGCACACGTCGCGGAAGATATCCATAAACGTGCGGCTCTGCAAAAACGAGAGCGGATGCACGCGACGGCGCTGAAAGATATCGAACAGCACGTCCCAGTCCGGATTGGAGAGCGACACCAGGCGGCGTAGCGCCTCGTGCTCGCGGTCGTTAAAACTGGCTTCATGTTGCTCGCCCGAAAGCCGCAGGGCATCGTCCAGGAACACCTCGCGCACCTCGACCACGTTGCTGGGCAGCTCGTAGACAAATTTGCCGCGGTCGGCAGCATGCGCGCCAATCACCCACAGCACAAACTCGTGCTCGGGCATGGCCTGGATATAGCCATGCATCCAGGTAGATACGCCGCCGTGCACATAGGGGTAGCAACCCTCGAGTACCAAGCAGATTCTCATCTGTCGCCACCCTCCTTGCGCTCGATCGTCAGGTTCTTATCATTTGCCTTGAGCAGATACAGATTGCCCGTAAGGTGCGTCAGTTCGCCACCCGTCACCGCACCCGGCTCGCCATTATTGGCGCGGAACATGAGCCACGCCTCGTCGTGAAAATTGCCCAGACTGAGCGTCCAGGCATCCGCGCTGGTATCCATGCCCACCGTCACCGACGAAAAGCGCTGGATGGCGCCCGAGCATTCCGAGCCGGTCTGGCGACGCAGGCCGGGCGCAAACTTGGTAAGCCAGTCCAGGTAGTCGGTCAGGCCGCCCTTGTAGACCTCCCAGCCCTCCGTAGCGCCGCGATCGGGGTCCAAAAGGTCGTCCGGGTGCATAAAGTGCGTGCTTACGTAGTGCATGTTGAGCTCGGATACGGCAGCCAGGCGCATATAGGAATCGCCGACCATACCGCCCGAGACAATGCGCGGCTGCTCCACAATGCCATCGCTCGCCACGCCAAACTCCTGCACGTACGGCAGGTCGGTGCCATCCTCAAAATACGTACTGGCGATGGTCTTAATGCGCGGAACGTCGGTGCCGATAAGCTTGCGCGCTCGGGCCGAAAGGATATTCGACGGCGGCACGTAGACCGAGCCGTGCGCGTTGGGCAGCACCTCGTCCTGGAAAGCGATAAGCTCGTTGAGCGATGCGACAAGCGTTTCCTTGTTCTTCCACGTCTTGTAGTCGTACAACGTGCCGTAGTCGGTGTCCCAGAGCGCAAGCGGCTGATGGTTGTAGCCGTGAAAGCCCAGCTCGCCGCCCATCTGAAGCAGCATGCCGCCAAAATAGCGGAACTGCGTGGTATCGGCCTGTCGCGCGGGCTCGGTCTGGTTGACCGCGTCCTCGTAGTTTTCGATCATCACGCCGGTATAGCGAATGCCATATTTTTGCGCGAGCTTTTGCAGATCGGGCCACCAGACCTTGGTGTAAAAATCGGCAATGGAAAGGCCGTAGTCACGCTTGATATAAGTACCATCGCCCGAGGGCACGGGACTAGGAAAGTCGTCCAAAAAGAACACAGCGCTGTTAATGACCGGATAGGCCGTGGCATCGCCCAGGAGGCTGGTCGCCGCGGCGTAAAAGCCGCGCATGACCTTGTCATAGATACCGATATTGCAAACCACGGTGCGCCCGCTACCGCAGTCATTCGACCAAATGAGTGGGGCGCCCGCATCGCCGGTCTTAGCCCACACGTGCGCCGTCTCGCGCAATGAAACCGAGAGCGAAGAATAGAAGGGATCCGAGAACTCGTAGCGCTCTCCCCCGCCCAGCATAAAGTCCTCGCTCGGCACAATGCTTTCGGCTTTTACATAGTCATATCCGGCCGATTCAATGCCAAGCTTGGAGGCAATCACTTGCAGATAGCTCGAGTTATCCGGCGGCATGGCGAGCATAAGCGAACCGCCGGCACTCACCCAACTCATAATGTCGGTCAGATGCTTACCGAGCCCATCGAGCGACGGCATGAGCAAAATCACGCGATCGAAGGAGGTCAGCGAGGGAATGGCATCCGCACTATCCAGGGCAAGGTCCACGTCGCGGTGCGCGATCTTCATTTCGAGCAGGATCTGGTCGAACTGTTCCTTTACGTCCTCGACGCCAGCTTGATCGGAATCGGTAATGACCAGGCACGTGGGCTTTTGGCCAAAGATTGCCGAGGAGGCCGGCACCGCATCGTTGGCGGCAAGCATCCCCAGCTTATGCTGGCCCGCACTGTACTGCACGCCGGCACGCTCCACCAGCAGCACGGCGGCCATGACGATAAAAACAGCCCACACCACGAGGAGTCCCATCCAACGAAAGCGGCCTGCTCGGTCGCGGATATGTTGCACCACGCTCATCTGGCCTCCTCCCCGTCGCGCCAAAACGCCAACTTTTCGCGGTTGTCGGCGCTTAAATACACATGTTGCTTGTCAATCGCATCGATCACACGGTGGACTTCGTCACCGTCGCGGCGCATCACGGCCAGGCGCAGGCAAAGCATCCAAACCTCCTGCTCGTCGGGCACGTCGAGCACCAGCTGGTCGGTCACGGCCTGCGCCTCGTCGATCTGTCCGACATCGGCCAGAGCCGTCGCGTATCGAATGCGCAGCTCAAGGGTATCCTCGCGCTCGCAGCGACGCGCAAGCAGGCGCGCGTACTGTTGGCGCTGAATCTGAGCCACGCGCCCCTCGGCCAAGCCCGAGCCCAAGTATTCACCAAGAAAATCGCAGTATTCGTTGAGGTTTTGCGCGCTCGAGTCCGTCTTAAAGGCACGCTCCAGCTGCTGCAGTTTAAGGTCGGACTCCTTGGAGATCTGCGCCACCGCCGTCGCGGCATAGTGCGCCACCTCAACGTCGTCGTTAAGCTTAGCCGCCTGCAGCTGCGCCAGGTAAGCGTCGGGCTCCTCGGTGAGCATGGAGAGCATTAGGCGGCGCCGGTATGCCGGGTCATTGACGATGAGCGCCTCCTCGAGCGGCACTACGCCCGCATCGTCCTCAGCACTCGGTACCGACATGCTACGATGCAGGTCGTCGTTGAAGCGCAGCGACTCCAGCGCAGACTCTTTCAGCCCCTCGCCAAACATCGCGCTGCAGACCGATAGCAGAACCACCAGCAACGGACCCCACAGCGGCACCAGCACTATCACAGCCAGCATGTGCCCGCGCACCGGCAGCAGGCCCAGCTTCATGAGCGTCCACAGCATCAGGCAAACCAACGCATGAATCAGCAGCAAGACGGCAGCAACGACAAGCGAGATCAAGCGGCACCCCCCTCACCGTCACCGGTGTAAGAGATGTGCTGCAACAACGCCACGATGTCCTCGCCGTCGACGGGTTCCACCGCAATATGCTTTGCGCTCAGGCGCTCGCGGATAATGGGCAGATCGCACGCCTTTGCCTGACGCATAAGCAGGTAGAGTACGTCGCCGTCGACCAAGCCCGCCGCGTCGCTCTCGCGGATTGCCGACCCAATTGCGCCCACCAGCTCGCCGACAGGCTCCATGCCCGGTACCACGCGCAGGAGCAAAAAACTCCCCATCTTGCTATCTGCCAGCGCCTGCTCTGCCGCGAGCTCTTGGCCAAAGGCAGCCTGCTTGAGCACACAAGTGCCGTCAACGCAGCGTTTATCCTGCGCCACCGCCTCATAGTCAAAGGCACGGCCCAGCGCGCTTTCGACCAGGCCGCACAAGATGCGGAACAGGTTTTGATAATAGAGGGTCATTTGGTTTTCGGCCGCGCTACGCACAAAGATCAACACGGCGGGTGCCCCGTCGCGCTCGATCGTGTATCCAAACATGGGAAGCCCCGGCGTCAGCTCGCGGTTCACCCACAGGTTCGAACGACCCCCGTCGCCCAAAAGAGGTGCAAGCTGCTCAAGCGTGAGCGAGCGTGCGGCATCTTCGGCAATCGCGGGACTTGCAGCCACCAGGCGTGCAAATGCCCCGCCCGAAACATGGTAGATCGCCACGGAATCGTTCTCGAGGATCTCGCCCAAAAGCTCGCAGCACTTGCGATAGGTGTCGCGTGGGTTGAGCATGTCGAGCTCCTGCGTCACCGCAAAGATCTTGCCAAAGCTGTCGTGGCGACCCACGATCTGGCTCGATCGCGTCGTGGTAGAGCTGCGTAAGGAACGTATTGCGGTTGCGCACGAGCTCGTTTTGATCGCGCTCCGCCCTAATGGCTTCGCTGTTGCGCAGCTGCACATAGCCGCACACGGCACCCACAACAAAGTACGCAATAAACGGCAGCCAGTTAGACGGCTCATAGAACAGACCCTGGAAGGTATAGCCGTACTGAGTAAAATAGCTGGCTGCCAAACCCACCGACGCCAGCAGCGCCGCAACCAGGCCAAAATCGAGCCCATACAGCGTGCCGATCAGTACCACGTACAGCAGGCGGTAGTCGAGCACGTTAAGCTGAGCAGACTGCGAAAACACCAGCTCCAGGCCCTCAAAGAGCACCCAGGCCAGCGCGGTCTCCAGGCATTTGATGGGCAGTGTCCGCCCGCGCATGCGGTCGATGGCGGCACGCAGCGGATGGCGCTTGCCCGCGAGGGTCTGCTCCCAGCGGGCGTGTATGGTCGAAAGATCGCGCAGCACGTCATAGCGCTGGAACCACCCGTAGCGCGTGCGGACGGTATCGCTCGGAGCAATGGAGACGACGGCGTCCCCGTCGTAGGTAATGTCGAGCCCCGGGAACAAGCCCTTGAGCGCCTCGCCCAGGTCTCCCACGGTGTGGGCAAAGCTATCCGGAACCTCGAGTTCCTCGAATGTGGCATCCCAGCTGTCGAAGATGCGACGCACCAGAACGGCCAGCTCCTCGGCGCAGAGGGCACCGAGCGGTGAGTCCGCCCCAGCCCTCATGACAGCAGAGCCTTGCGAGCACGCCTCGAACAGCGGGGTCAAAATCGGGTCTTCCAGCGTGGGCGAGGCGGTGTACAGATACGGCACGCGCAAGATCTTGGCCTGAATGCCGTCGCGGACCGCATAGTAGCGGCACAGGTCGTTGGCCGCACGGGCAATGATGCCCTTGCCGTTTTGCCCCGCAGCGTCCACCGCACCGTCCGCTCCCATGGGACCAGTCACAAACAGCAGCTGAATCTGGCGACCCATGCAAGCTCGAAAGACGGAGCGCAGCAGCTCGATGTCGCCAACGGCCTCGGTATGCGGCGTGAGATAGGTAGAGAGGTAGACCACACGGTCGAATTCGTAAGCCTGGTCCAGGTGCTGCAGCAGCTCTTTCCAAGACGCATGGAGCGACGACCCGTCGCGGCGCGCCTCGTTGGCCGCCACGACCTGAACATGGTCACCGGGAAACGCCTTGGCACAAAAGTCGTCATCGACATACACGGTATTGCCAACAACCAGCACTTCCACCGTGCGCTCCCCCTCCCCAAATTTAGCTTTTGCCATGGTAAACATGCATATTGTACGCTGTCAATGTAGGCCAAAGGCAACTTTAAAGCTGTTTTAAGAACTTTTTCAGACGGGAAGCGACTCGCGCCTGAGCCAGAGAGCCCTACACGTGCCGCTGCACGGCGGAGAAAGGCGAATCCACTACCCCTCAGGCATAATTCCTGAGCAAAATCAAGCAGAGCACACGGCTTTTTGCGCCACTTTAAGACGTAATCGGGATGTGGCGAGAGGCCAAATTCGGAAGTGCGGGGAAAACCAAAGGAATGCTGACCAGACCCCCGTTTTAGGCTTCCGCGACCTGCGGTTTTGATACAAAAAAACCGCGTTGTGCTCGAAGGTTTTCGATTTTTCCCCGCACTTCTGTAATTACATCTCTGGATCGAGGGCGCAGGCAATGGTGACGACATCCACGATAGCGCCCCCCTATGCCTGATACCAAAATCGTTCCATAGGGACCCGTTTCCCAATGGGATGATTCTTCACAAAGGGCATTAAGGCGCATGAGAACATGGTAGAGGCAAGCAAGCGCGCTTCCACGTTTTCGCCCATGGTGACCACGGTATAATCCAACGAGACAAGCAACGAACGGGAAAGGCAGCGCGGATGAACCTGGGCAGCGAGAGCGAGACCGTCGAGTTCAAGAAGTCCACTGGCGAGCATAAAGAAGCACTGCAAGCCATCAGCGCCATGCTGAACAAGCACGGCCGCGGCGAGCTCTACTTCGGCGTGAAGGACAACGGCGATGTCATCGGCCAGGATGTCAGCGACGCAACGCTGCGCCAGATGACGTCGTGGGTGTCCGACAAGATCGAGCCCGCGGTGTTCCCGACGGTCGAGTGCCTCGACGCCGATGATGGGCTGCGATACATCAAAATTGCCTTCTCAGGTGCCGACGCCCCCTACTCCGCCGACGGACGCTACTTCACCCGCGTGGGGACTTCGAACAAAGCGCTGTCGGCCTCGGAGCTGAGCGCCATGGTCGTCAAGCGTGAGCGCGCCCGTAGCCCGTGGGACTCGCTGCCGTCCGGCAGGCCCGTCTCCGACGCCGACGAGCAGGCGGTGCGTGACTTCGTCGCGCGCGGCGGCAGGGCCGGACGCGTGGGCGGCGGGTTCGCCGGCGTGGAGGACACCTTGGCAAGGCTCGACCTCGTCGCGCCCGACGGCAGCCTAAGAAACGCCGCGGTGGAGCTGTTCTGCGAGGGATCCGACACCTACCCCAGGATGAAGCTGGGGCTTCTGGGCGGCAACACCAAGGCCAAGATCCTCGACCTGCGCCGCGAGAGCGGCACCATGCTCAAGCTGCTCGACTTCGCCGAGTACTTCGTGACGTCGAACATCAGGCGCGAGTTCGTCATCGGCGAGACGGGCATGTACCGCAAGGAGATCCCCGAGATCCCGGCCGAGGCCATCCGCGAGGCGGTTGCCAACGCGCTGTGCCACCGCGACTACACCACCGGCACCGCCGTCGAGGTCAACGTGTTCATGGACACCGTCCAGATCGTGAGCCCGGGCCTGTTCCCCGAGGGCGACTCGCCGCAAGAGCACCTAGACGGTACCGCGAGCGAGTTCGGCCTCCGAAACCCCGCGATCGCGCGCACCCTGTTCCGCGCCGGCGTCATCGAGCAGTACGGCACGGGCATACCGCGCATCAAGGAGGCCTGCGAGGCAGCCGGCGTGAGGTTCCGCTTCGAGCAGACCGTCAACAGCACCGTCGTCGTCTTCGAGCGTCCTGGGTTGCAGAAAGCGGCCTTCAGGAGAACCGCGGCCGACAACCGACCGCTCCTCAGCGAGCGCGAACGAGCAGCGATGGCAATTGCCGCCGCTCAGGGGAAAATCACGACCTCCGACCTCGCGCGGGAGTCCAATGTCGGTAGGAAAACGGCCTCGAAGACTCTGAAAGACCTTGCCGGTCGAGGCCTGTTGGAATGGGTAGGGAAAAGCCCGAAAGACCCGCACCAGTTCTACAGGATGCCAAGCGAAGTTTGAGGCTGCAGGTCCTAGCCGGGAAACAGGCCCATTGCGTTTGCTGCCCTCCCCCTGCTGGGCACTACTGAGTAATCTACTGGGCACTGCTGAGTAATCTACTGAGTAGTGCCCAAGCGCGAGTTGGCAAGTCCGCCGAAGCCCAGAGAAACGGCTCCGAAGAATATACTGACCGCTACTGACCGCTACTGACCGCTACTGACCGCTACTGACCGCTACTG
>JAYBEF010000012.1:0-4175 GCA_037277825.1 Collinsella sp. | reverse complement strand
CCACCTTTGCCGCCGAGACCTTGAACTGCCTGTCGTATCGCTTTCTTCTTTGGGTCATCTTGAACACCTTTCGCTCTTAACTAGGTGTCCAATTCATCATACCCACTCCATTGGATACGCCTAGGCGCGGTCCAAGAAATCGTCCGCACCCCCTATCTGACCCTATTTCACCGCAACTTAGAGAGCGTAAGGTATAACGCTTCACCCCAAATTAAATTGATTCGTTGAATAGACACACTACAAATCTTTAGACTTCGTTTAATCCACAAGTGGGTATTATCACACATTAAGCACACGTGAAAGGATATACCCATGTCGCTTACACAGTCAGCAGAGCGTGCAGCGCTCAACAAGCTCATCGATTATCTCGACGACAACCCGCAAGAAAACATCGACAAAATCATGGACCTCGTGAACAAGCTGGTCCCCAATCGCGTATTTCCTGTACAGCGAGAGGCATTCACCAATGTCATCAAGAGCCGCGGCAATTGGTATGACCTGATTATGCGTGTGTTCAGCCTTAATCCCCAGATGCGAACCAAACTGCTTAAGACCCTCATTGTCGACGCCAACCTGCTTGCTTGGCCAGAGCAGGAAAAGAACCGCGAAAAGTACCAGTGCAACGTTCCGTGGGCCATCCTGCTCGATCCCACGAGCGCCTGCAACCTGCATTGCACGGGCTGCTGGGCCGCCGATTACGGCTACAAGCAGAATCTCTCGTTCGAAGACATCGACTCTATCGTTACGCAGGGCAAAGAGCTCGGTACGCATATCTACATCTATACCGGCGGCGAGCCGCTCGTCCGCAAGCACGACCTAATCAGAATTTGCGAAAAACATCAGGACTGCGTGTTTCTCTGCTTTACCAACTCCACGCTGATCGACGAGGCCTTCTGCGACGATATGATTCGCGTAGGTAATTTTGTCCCCGCCATCAGCGCCGAGGGCAATGAGCACACCACCGACGCCCGTCGCGGCGAGGGTACCTACGCAAAGATCGAGCACGCCATGAAACTCCTGCGCGAGCGCGACTTGCCGTTTGGTATCTCCACCTGTTGGACCAGCGCCAATGCCGATACGGTTGCTACCGAGGAGAACATGGACTGGATGATCGGCGAGGGAGCACTCTTCTGCTGGTACTTCCACTTTATGCCGGTTGGCCGCAATGCAACCCCCGAGCTCATGCCCACGCCCGAGCAGCGCGAGCACATGTATCACTTTATCCGCGAGATGCGAGAGAAGAAGCCGCTGTTTACGCTCGACTTCCAAAACGACGGCGAGTTTGTAGGCGGATGTATCGCCGGCGGCCGCCGCTACCTGCACATCAACGCCGCCGGAGACGTGGAGCCGTGCGTGTTCATCCACTACTCAAACGCCAACATCCACAATGTGAGCTTACTCGACGCGCTGCGCTCTCCCCTCTTTATGAAGTACTACGAGAACATGCCGTTTAACGACAACTACCTCAAACCATGCCCCATGCTCGAGAATCCAGACGTACTGCCCAAACTGGTCGCCGAGAGTGGCGCAATGAGCACCGACCTAATCGAGAAGGAGTCACCCGAGCAGCTGCGCGAAAAGACCCAGGCTGCCGCCGAGGCATGGTCACCTGTCGCCGACCGCATCTGGAACGACTCCGACGATCCGCTATACGCCAAGCGTCACGAGGACAAGTCGCAGGGCATGGCCGATAGCGACATGCACAAGTTCGAAAAACAGGGCCGCATACTCAAAAACGGCGATTAATGCTGCCCTACACGACAAACGCTCAGAAATGAAGCGGAGCAGTCTCGAGGCTCATCTTCGAGGCTGCTCCGCCTTACCATCAAAACAGTTTTACTAAGTTGCGGTGAAATAGGGACCAGAACGGCCTTCCAATAGCCAAAACGATCCCTATTCCACCGCAACTTCTTTAAGTTGTTGAATTATCAATGCTATTCCAAGCGAGATTCCAGACTCGACAGACCATTGAGAGTCAGATCGTTGGCGACCTCAGAGACACGCTCGATAGGAACCGAGCCGTCAGACAGTGCCCACGTGCGATAAATACCGATAATACCCGACAGCAAAAACGCCAGATAGTAGTCGAACATCTCGTCCTTGAGACCTTGGGGCAGCAGATCGCGCTCGGCAATCTCGTGCTCGAGCGGCGCACGAAGACGAGCCATAAAATCATCGAGCGGAATGTTCTCGATCAGCTGACGATTGAGCACCAAGTTGTTGCACAGTGCCTCGTTAACGGTTTTAAAGAAGGTCGCCGCCGCGCCAAGAGCGCGCTCGTTGGTGTCACCGTCCATGGAAGCAAGCGTTTTCTCGACCGAGTCGACAATCATCTCCACCACATCGACGGCAATGGCATCGAGCAGGCCGTCAACCGTACCAAAGTGAACGTAAAAGGTCTTGCGGTCGACATTGGCCTCGCGCGCGATGGCACTCACCGTAATGTCTGCCAGCGGCTTTTCCATGAGCAGGCGCTCGAAAGCCGAAAGGATGGCATTACGGCTGCGAACGATGCGGCGGTCAAGACGCGGTTTGCTGGTTGCCATGGGCGTGTCCCTTCGATATGCGAGCATTCATCAACAGATGAGAGATAATCTACGTAAGAGGATTATCCCCCATACGGCACAAATATGCCCCGCATCATGAAGAACGCACGACTGCCCTACTGCGACTTAGGGTGCTTCTTCTTATTGAGTGCCGACGGAGATACGCGAATACCGTCTCCCGTCTGACGCACATAGGCCTTATGAGCCGGCTTAGCGGTCCCAGAAGCCTTCTGAGCGTGCTTCTTGGGATCAACGGTAACAGCATTCGTGGGGTGCGGCTTAGTGGGCGCAGAGGGCGTCTGAGGCGTGCGGCCGAGCTTGCGCATCACGCGATCCCAGCGCGCATGGATGCTCTCGTTGTGGGCGCTCTTAAGTCCCAGCAGGGGCGCAGCCAAAATGGTCGGCGCAATAAACGTAATGAGACGCCACAGCAGATAGCCGGCGGTCGAAGCCGACCCAAAGAAATGACCCAAGAACAATGCAAAGCCGCCCTCAGCGCCACCAGTTCCACCGGGCAAGGGAACCGCAGAGCTCAGCAGCTGGACAAAGGCGCTCGCGGCCATGACCGAGAAAAAGTCGACCTCGTGGTGGCCAAAGGCAAGCATCAGGAAATACGGCACCAGATAGAAAAACGCAAGCTGCAGCATGGTGATAAACACGGTGAGCAGCATGGAAGAAAAATGTCCGGCCGAAAGCTTGAACTTCTCGGAGAAGGAGTAGATCTCGCCATCGACAAACGTGCGCCATCCCTCGATCTTAGTGGCCGAGACACCAATGCGCTCGAGCCAATTGATGATGCAATGGGCGACGCGCGTGACGGTCTTAGGCATGAGAGCGACGGCGAAGATGCCAAGCAAGATGCAGCAGTGTCCACCAAAGCTAAAGACGCACAGCAGCGTCATGTCGCCATAGCGCTCGGCAAAAAACGGCATACGAGCAAGCAGTAGGATAGCGCCCCAGGCAACGAGGCCAAACTGGTACACGATAAAACGCGTGAATTGCGTGGCGCCGGCCTCGCCCACGTTTTGGCCGGCCTTGGTCAGGCGATAGATTTGAGCCGGGGTGGAGCCCATCATCATGGGCGTCAGGTTACCAAAGAAGATGCCACTCGCCTCGACCGAGATCAGGTCGCGGATGCCGACGGGCGAATTGGGATCGAGCCAGACGGCGATCGCATAGGCCACAATGCCAAAGAACAGGTACATGAACATGCAAAGACACGCGACAACGAGCCATGACGCCTGGACGCTCGACATAGCGGCCCAGAACTGCCCCATCTGCCCGGTTACCACCAGATAGACGATATAACCTACCAGCACGACGCCGATAAAGATGGCGCCGCGGCGTGCGCTCTTATTGTCATCTCCGCCCGAGGCCTCAACCTCGACCTGGGGCTTAGACGTATGCTGAGAGGACTCCGTCATGAGACTCCTTCTAACAGTCAAAATATCTTGGATATTGTACCCGTAAGGGCCATAGGCAGAACGCAAAGCTCTGGTTCAAACGGGAATTGCAGACGGTTGTTTGAAAATAAAAAAACCCGACCTTCCATAGGAAGTCCGGGTATCAGATGCGTGGTAGCCCGTACCAGATTCGAACTGGTGATCTCCGCCTTGAGAGGGCGGCGTC
>JAYBEF010000011.1:0-31339 GCA_037277825.1 Collinsella sp. | reverse complement strand
TCGTAGAACGCCGTAACCTACCGACGCTGCAAACGCCCCTAAGCGGCAATCTGACGTTCAATCGTCGGTCGCGTACCAAAGTACGCTTCCCTCCTCTTTCACGTCACCTTGCTCGCTTAGGGACGTTTTCGCTGTTGGTGACGATAACGCGGCGTTTCCATTGCTGGAGCTAGAGGCTTTCTTTCGACTTGCGTTTTTAGTCGAAAGCTATTAAGCGACATTCCGTTATTCGGAATGTCGCTTTCGTTTTTAGCTGGTTATTTCGCTTGCGTTGGTGGATATGTCGTGCGTTCTGCGTATGGCAATATAAGATAGTTCTTTGTATTAAACGTAATTCGATGATCTTGAGGGTAGGGGATTTCTTTGGGTCGTGCTGGGGATATGACGCCGCCTTTGCGCTGGCGGTTAGGTGTTGCTGGTGGGGTGGTGCTGGTTGTGCTGCTTTTTGATCAGCTGACCAAGCTTGCGGTTCGTGCCGTGGGCGACGCTTTGCATGTGACTGTTATCCCCGGTGTGATCGACTTCCTGTTTGTCCGCAATATCGGTGCTGCCTTTAGCATGGGCGAGGGGCATGGCGTTGCGTTTGCTTTGCTGGCGCTTGCGGTCATTGTCGCCATTGCCGTGTACTTGCTTCGCGCGCCCCAGCTTGCTCGCTTGGAGGTTGTGGGCATGGCTATGGTCGCGGGCGGCGCCATTGGCAACGCGATCGACCGTCTGACTTTTGGCTTTGTGACCGATTTTATTGCCACCACCTTCATCGACTTTCCCGTCTTTAACGTGGCCGATATCGGCATCACCGTAGGCGTTGTGCTTGCCCTCATCGGCTACATGTTCTTGAGCCCTGCGGCCCGCGAAGTCGATGCGACTGCCGAGCTCAATGCCCGTGATGAGGCCCGCGCCAAGCGCAAAGCCAAGCAGCGTGGGGAGCGTGCCCGCAAGATTCGCGAAAGGAATGAGCGTTAATGGCCGACATCCATATTCTTGTTGCCGACGATTGCTCTGGCCAGCGTCTCGACGCCTTTCTGGGTGCCAACGACGGCTGCCCCACGCGCTCTGCCTGCGCGCATCTGATCGAGGGCGGCGCCGTAATCGTGAACGGCGAGACCTGCCTATCAAAAAAATATGCTGTGCGCTCCGGTGACCGCATCTCGGTCGACCTGCCCGAGCCGCATGATCCCACTGATGTGATTCCCGAGGCCATCCCCCTCGATATCCGTTACGAGGACGACTACCTCATCGTGCTCTCCAAGCAGCGCGGCCTGGTGTGCCATCCCGCCCATGGCCACGAGAGCGGCACGCTTGCGAACGCTCTGGTCTACCACTGCGGCATTGACCATCTGGGTACCGTGCAGGGTGAGGACCGCCCCGGCATCGTGCATCGTTTAGATCGCGATACCTCGGGCCTCATGCTTGCGGCAAAAGACGACGACACGCAGCGCGCGCTCCAAAATCTCATTCGCACGCGCACGCTCGATCGTCGCTATATCACGCTCGTTCACGGACATATCGCTATGGATGAGGGCACCATTAACACCGGCATTGCCCGTTCTACGCGTGACCGTGTCAAGATGGCGGTTTCGGACGATCCTTTCGCGCGCCAGGCCATTACGACCTTTAAGGTCCTCGAGCGCTTCGATTCCACGCGTTTTGACGACGGCTATACGCTCGTCGAGTGCCACCTGTTTACGGGCCGCACACATCAGATTCGCGTGCATATGCGCCATATCAACCACGCCTGCGTGGGCGATCCGCTCTACGGCAAGTGCGATGCACGCGCCGATCAGGGTCTGACCAGGCAATTCCTTCATTCCTGGCGTGTTGCATTCGACCATCCCGTGACGGGGGAGCGCATTGAGTGCCGCGACGAGCTACCGTGGGATCTCGCCGCGGTTTTTGACGACCTGGCCCCGCGCTCGCTTGGCCGCACCGCTGCCGGCGACGAAATCGTTCCGCAGCTCGGTCTGCTCGAAGCCTAGCCAGTATTAGGTGGTTTCTTGAACTCGGTAAGCCTGCGGTAAGATATACGGTTGTTTACGTAACGCGTTCTCGGGAGCCTGCATGCTCGCCTTTTTACAAATCAACACACCCATCGTGATCTTCAACCAGATTGTTGTCACGCTGCTCACGGTCTGCTTTCTGTACCAGGTGGTCTTCTTTGTCATTGGCGCTCTTCGTGGCGAGGTCGCGCCTCCCAAGGCCAAAAAACTTCACCGCTATGCCTTCTTCATTGCTGCGCATAACGAGGAAGCCGTAATTGCCAATCTCGTACGCTCCATCAAGGACCAGGACTATCCGTCCGAGCTTATCGAGGTCTTTGTCGTTGCCGACGCCTGCACCGACAACACCGCGCAGCTCGCACGCGAGGCCGGTGCCATTGTTTACGAGCGCAATGACCTGGCCCGAAAGGGCAAGAGCTGGGTCATGGACTTTGGTTTCGATCGCATTCTCAACGAGTATCCCGACACGTTTGAGGGCTACTTTATCTTCGATGCCGATAACGTCATCTCCCGCGATTACGTCTCCAAGATGAACGATGCCTTTGACCAGGGCTTCCATGTGGTCACGAGCTATCGTAACTCCAAGAATTTTGGCAGCTCGTGGATCTCGGCAGCTAATGCTACTTGGTACCTGCGCGAGGCGCGCTTTCTCAATAACGCGCGCAACATCTGCAAGACTTCTTGCGCTGTCTCTGGTTCGGGCTACCTCATCTCCGCCAGCGTTATCGAGGGCATGCACGGTTGGCAGTTCCATACGCTGACCGAGGATATTCAGTTCACCACGTTCTGCGCCATTCACGGCATTCGCATCGGTTATGCGCCTGCGGAGTTCTTTGACGAGCAACCCGTGACGTTTAAGGCGTCCTGGAAGCAGCGTATGCGCTGGACCAAGGGCTTTTACCAGGTGTTTTTTACCTACGGTAAGCACCTGGTCAAATCGACGTTCCGCTATCATCGATTTGCCGCCTACGACATGTTCATGACGATCGCCCCGGGTATGCTGCTATCGCTGATCTCGATGCTCGCTAATGCGACGTTCTTGATTGTGGGTGGCCTTTCGCATGGTTTCTTGGCTACCGAAGTCGAGATGCAGGCGTGCGCCGCTTCGCTCATTATGACCTTCGCCATGATGTATCAGACCTTCTTTATCCTGGCGCTGCTCACGACTATCTTTGAGTACAAGCACATTCACTGCGCGCAAAAGTGGCGCCTGGTGACTAACCTGTTTACCTTCCCGATCTTTATGTTCAGCTATATCCCCATCACGGTGGCTGCGCTGTTCCTGAAGGTCGACTGGGTTCCTACCCAGCATGCCGTAAACGTCACCCTCGACGAGGTCATGCAAGGCGCCAAATAACCACCACCAAAACCACCGCAAAGGGGACGACGCCTTTGTGGTGGTTTTTGCTTTTGCTATGCAGCTCGAGGAGGAGTCCGATGTTCTATATCCCGTTTTGGATTTGCATCTTTGCCGGCGCGGCGATTGATGCCCGTGAGCGACGTTTTCCCAATGAGCTTGCCGCTGCGTGCGCGGTGGCGGCATTAGCAGGCGTTTGGCTCGACAAAGGCGTTAACACGGCGCTTGACCACGCCGGTCTTGCGGTCATCGTCTACCTTGCCCTTGTGCTCACTGAGTCGTTTTGGCGTCGTGTTCGCTGCGCTCCCGGCATCTGCATGGGAGATGCTAAGGCACTCTTCGCGCTTTGCACGCTCGATCCTATGGGTGGCATCGTGTCATTTGCCGCCGCGCTCCTGGTCCTTGCCCTCTCCTGCCTCATCACGAAATCGCGCTCCCTGCCATTGCTCCCGTTTTTGGTGCCGATTTTTGCCATAATCGATGTCGTGGGCTGCACTTTGTAACCGATTGTGCATCCTTCTTAAGGAGCATGCCATGGCAACTAATCAAGAAACGGCCGTCATTAAGGCGCGCATGGACCGTATTCCCTCGGCGTTGTCGCCCGAACTTGTCGAGCGCATTGCCGCCGATCGTGCTTCGGGCTATGTCAACCCGTATCGTTGCAACGACGATCAGGCCATTCGTCGTATTGATCGCGCCGCCGACAAGGGCACGCTCATGCGTCCGGCGTTTATGCGCGATACCGAAAAGATTCTTCATCTTCCGGCGTACACGCGTTATGCAGGCAAAACGCAGGTCTTTAGCTTCCGTAGCAATGATGATCTGTCGCGCCGAGGTTTGCACGTGCAGCTTGTCTCGCGTATTGCGCGCGATATCGGTCGTGCCTTGGGGCTCAACTGCGATCTGATCGAGGCGATTGGCCTGGGTCACGACTTGGGACACACGCCTTTCGGCCATGCCGGCGAGCGCTTCCTCAACGATATCTTTCATGAGCGTACGGGGCGTTATTTTTTCCATAACGTGCAGTCGGTCCGCGTGCTCGACGCGTTGTATGGCCGCAACGTGTCGCTCCAGACGCTCGACGGCGTGCTATGCCATAACGGCGAGTACGAGCAGCGTGTGTTTGAGCTCTCGGACATGGGCTCCTTTGACCAGTTCGATCAGACGGTTGAGGACTGTATTGCCACGGGCTATGGCGCCATTGGACACCTGCGTCCCATGACGCTCGAGGGCTGCGTGGTTCGCATCTCGGATATCCTTGCCTACGTCGGTCGTGACCGTCAGGATGCGATTGCGGCGGGCCTGCTTTCGCCCGACGCTTTTGATGATGGCCGGGGCGGTGCCTACAACAGTTGGATCCTCACGCATGCCTCCATCGATATCGTTGAGCACAGCTATGGTAAGCCGCGCATCGAGATGAGCGAGGACCTGTTTGAGGAAATTCGCCGTGCCAAGCGGGAGAACTACGAGAGGATCTATAGCAAGGGCGGTATCGAGGGCGATTCCGAGGCGGAGCTGCGCGAGGCGTTCGTAAAGCTCTACGACCGTTGTCTGCGGGATCTAAACAGTGGCGACGAGTCCTCTTACATATTTAAGCACCATATTTCGCGCATTGAGCAGCAACTTTCCTACTACGATCGCACCTATGCCTGGCAGGACGACAAGGATCAAGCCGTGGTGGATTATATCGCGAGCATGACGGATGGCTATTTCTGTGAGCTCACGAGCAAGCTGTTCCCTGGTCTAGAGTTTCCGCACCGTACCTATATTAACGAACGGTAGTTCGTATAAATTCGGTATACTGTTAGTGGAAAACGTTTTTGATTGATGCACGGGATGGCTATGGACGACCTTTTTTCTGCTTCGACGCGCGAGCGTTCCTTTCAGAATGCGCCGCTTGCGGTTCGCATGCGCCCCAATTCGCTCGACGAGTATGTGGGCCAGCAAAAGGCCGTCGGTAAGGGCTCATGGTTGCGTGCCGCGATCGAGCACGATGTGCTTTCGAGCGTGATACTGTACGGGCCGGCCGGTACGGGCAAGACGACGCTGGCCCACATTATCGCCAACCATACCAAGAGTGAGTTTGTCGAAGTCAGCGCCGTGACGGGCACCGTAAAGGATCTTCGCCGCGTGATTGACGAGGCCAAGACGCGTCTGAATACGTACGACCGTCGCACCATCCTGTTTATCGACGAGATTCATCGCTTTTCGAAGTCACAACAGGATGCATTGCTGCATGCGGTTGAGAACCGTACCGTTATTATGATTGGCGCCACGACGGAGAATCCGTACTTCGAGGTCAACTCGGCATTGCTCTCGCGCGGTCGCGTGGTGGAGCTTGAGCATCTTAAAGACGAGGACATTGCCACGCTGATCGAGCGTGCACTCGAGGCTCCGCAGGGTTTGAACGGCAAGTTCTCGGCCGATGAGGATACGGTTAAGACCATCTGCACGCTGGCAGCGGGTGACGCTCGCTCGGCGCTCACTACGCTCGAACTTGCGAGCGAGATTGCCGTCACGCGTCCCGATACCGAGGGAACGCCAGCGCCGGCGGCGGGGGAGCGTTATCCCATCACCGTGGATGACGTAAAGATTGCCAATCCGCGTCGCGGTTTTACGTATGACAAAAACGGTGACATGCACTACGACATCATCAGTGCGTTCATTAAGTCCATGCGTGGTAGCGATCCCGATGCCACGGTCTACTGGCTTGCGCGCATGATCGATGCGGGGGAGGATCCTAAGTTTATCGCCCGTCGCATTATGATTCATGCTTCTGAGGATGTTGGCAACGCCGACCCACAGGCGCTTTTGGTGGCACATGCCGCGTTTAAGTCTGCCGAGGTCATTGGCTATCCCGAGTGCCGCATTAACCTGGCTCAGGCTGCACTCTATGTGTGCTTGGCCCCTAAATCCAACGCGTGTGAGGCTTCGATCGATGCGGCGCTTGCCGATATCCACTCTAGTGGGCTTCGCGAGGTGCCGAGTTATCTGCGCGATCGCCATCGCCCAGGCAGCGACGACTACGGTGTGTATAAATACCCGCACGATTATCCCGAAGGCTGGGTCGATCAGCGCTATTTGCCCGAGGGGCTGGAGCGCGGTGCGTTCTGGCAGCCTGCCGGGCGCGGCTGGGAAGAGTGGCGCGTAGAGCAAAGCGAACGCGACCGCAGCGGGAATGCACCGAAGTAGCTGCTGATAATTTTGTCCCACGTTGCTGCTCTTGGCATGTTCGGTCCCCTTTGGGGTACCATGAAAAGCGTCTGTATTTCGATTCTTCCGGGAGGCTTGTATGAGTCCCATTCAAATCGCCCTGCTGCTGCTCGCCGTTGCCGGCGTGTGGGCCATCGCTGAGCTCGCGCTTACCCTGCGCAAGACCCGCAATGTTGTCGACTCGCTCGATAAGACCGTGAACGACCTCAACAACACCATCGCCGAGGCTCAGCCTGTGGTGGCAAAGCTCGATGGCGCTGTCGATGAGCTTACGCCGGCGCTTGCCCAGATGGAGCCGCTGCTTAAGTCGAGCAAGACGGCAGTTGATGCCCTTACCTCCAATCTCGTAGAGGTTGAAGCCGTGGTTCGCGACATTTCCGAGGTTACGGGCAGCATGGCCGAGGCCAGCAATGCTGTGTCGAGCGTGACCGACTCTGCCGCCGGTGCTGTGCAGAAGCTCTTCAATAAGGTGAAGGCTCCTGCAGCTGAAGCCGAGCGCAAGCTTTCCGCTGCCGCCGAAGAAGCCGAGCAGCCAACCGAGCGCGTCTTGATTGGCAAGGCGGAGGACGAGGCCGCCGATGGCGCAGATGTGGCTCAGAAGTCTGCATCCAAGCGGGCTCAGTATTACACCTATACACCCTCCGAGACCTCTGAGGAGTCCTGCGATGAGTAGCGAAGCAACCTGCCCCATCACGCTGACCGTTGCCGGCGACCCGCGTCTCGCTCGCCTTGTGCGCATGACGGCAGCCAACGTTGGTGCCCTGTGTTCCATGTCTGTCGATCGCATCGAGGACATCCGCATGGCTGCCGAGGAAGCCTTTATCTTTGGCTGCACGGCTGTTGATTCCGACGACATCTCAATCAAATTCGATGTCGATGAATCTCACGTTGGCATGACCTTTACCTTTGGCGATCAGGCCACTGTCGACGAGGATGACCAGGCTGCTGTTTATGCCGAGCTTATTTTGGCGAGCGTGTGCGATTCCTACGAAAAGACTGCGGCGCCCCTGACGCTTTCCCTCGACCTCAAGGCGGATATCTAATATGACCGAACGTTCCCGGAGCGGTAAGACCGCTTGGGACAAGGAGAAAACCCGCGAGCTGTTTCGTCGTTACAAGGAGACCGGTGATCCGGACGCCCGCGAGCAGCTCGTCATGTCCCATATGAATCTGGTAAGGTTTCTTGCCAACAAATTTAAGAATCGCGGCGAGCCGCTCGACGATCTCATGCAGGTCGGCTATTTGGGTTTGCTCAAGGCTATCGACCGCTTTGACCCTGAGCGCGGGCTCGAGTTCACGACGTTTGCAACACCCACTATCCTGGGCGAGATCAAACGCCATTTCCGCGACAAGGGCTGGAGCGTGCGCGTGCCGCGTCGTCTGCAGGAGCTCTCGGCCAAGGTCAACCAGGCTACTGACAAACTTACCAACGAGCTGCAGCGTTCGCCCAAGGTTGAGGAGATCGCTGAGTATCTAGATGTGACTGTCGATGAGGTCCTCGAGGCTATGGAATCGTCTTCGGCCTATACCTCGGTGCCCATCGAGGCTCCTGGTGCGTCCGATTCCGACGATGCCCCCTCGATTCTCGACCGTTACGCCGACGACGACAATGAGCTCGACTTTACCGATGACCGTCTGGTCATTGAAGAAGCTATTCGCGATTTCTCGCCGCGCGAGCGCGAGGTGATCGAGCTGCGCTTTGTGAAGGGCATGACCCAGATTGAGATCGCCAAGAAACTGGGTATTTCTCAGGTGCAGGTTTCGCGTCTGCTGCGCCGCACGCTTAAGAAGATTCAGGATAAGATCGACCCCGACGGAGTGATGATTCGTTCATGAGTGAGCACCCCCAACAAACCGATCGCGTGCTGCGCGACACCCGCATTCTGACGCTGCGCATTTGGGCCGTTGTCGGCTGCATTGTTATTGCTGCTGTCATCTTTAACCTTATGGGCATCCTGGCACCGGTTATTGAGTTTCTTGCCGTCGGCTCCATCATTGCTTTTGTGATGTCCCCGATCACCAATTGGCTCGAGCACCATGGCGTGAATCGCGGCATCGGTTCGCTTATCGCGCTTATTGTTGTTGTTGCCGTGCTCGTCGGTGTCGTTTGCATCTTGTCGCCGATTCTCTTTGGTCAGATCATGGAAGTCCTGAGCCGCCTGCCCGAGCAGCTTCGTGTTGCAGGTGGCGATCTCAACGAGATGATCTCGCATGCCAAGACGCTCAACAACACGCCGCTCAAGGAGTATTTGGACGATAATCTTTCGTCGCTGGTTGCCGTGGCATCGAAGTATGTGTCTCAGATTGCTGCCGAGCTTGGCCGCGGTGTGTTCCCGCTCATCACCAATACGGCCTCGCAGTTGTTCGTGATCTTCCTTGGTCTGGTGCTTGCCTACTGGATGGCCTGCGACTACCCTCGCATGCATCACGAGATTTGCACCATCATCGGTCAGGAGAAGGAGACCTCGTACCGCTTTATGGTCGCCATCCTTTCTCGCTCTGTCGGCGGCTACATGCGCGGTATGGTCGTGACGTCCATCTGTGGTGGTTTCCTCGCCTTTATCGGTTTTATGATCATCGGCCATCCGTATGCGGCGCTCATGGCTATCTTTACCGGCATCATGCATTTGGTTCCGGTCGTCGGTCCCTGGGTGAGCGCAGCAATCGCCACGGTGCTCGGTTTCATGTTCAGCCCCATGTTGGCGTTATGGACGCTCATCGTGACGATGGTCGCGCAAAACGTCACCGATAACGTCATTTCGCCCAAGGTCATGCAGAGCTCGGTGCAGGTGCATCCCATCATGAGCCTCACGGCGCTCGTTATTGGCTCGGCACTCATGGGCCCCATCGGCATGATTATTGCCATCCCGCTTTGTGCGGCCCTCAAGGGTATCTTCGTGTACTACTTCGAGAATGAGACCGGCCGACAGCTTGTGGCCTATGACGGCGCCGTGTTTAAGGGCACGCCGTACCGCGATGCCGATGGCAACCCGGTCGCCGCCTACGACGCGCTCGGCGACGACACCTTCATCTACGAGTCCGAGCTCATCGGCAACGAGACTGCGCCCGAGGCCAAGGCCATGCCCAAGCCCGAGCTCGATAATCCCTGGATCAAGCTCTCAGGTCTGCAACCTGATGCCACGGGCTTCTTCAAGAACCCCTTTGCCAAGGACGATGACTCCAACTCGGACGACGATACCAAAACCGGTATCGACGGCTCCATGGACGATTCGGATTCAAAATAGGCACCGCTAGCGTTTCTTGAAGTTGTAAATGACAAGAAACGCGAGCAAAGCGACTGATAAGGGGCCGGCTGCATAGAAAAAGAGAACGTCAATTGCGCGTAGAGTGTAATAAGCTTTATCGCCGGACATTACTGCATACAATACGTAGCCAAATGCTGGTTGGTTTGCGTACCAGCAGGAGAAAGCCAAAAGCGCTAAAAGTGCTACAACCAGAAGTGCATTCAGGACAAATCGTTTGCTTTTCATCGATCGCTCCTTCCGGGTGAATCTTATATGTAATTCTACAGTAACCTTTTTCAAAGCATCGCATACTCCTAAATAACGTGCACTTTCGCTGTAGGGTCGGCTTTATGTCGGCCCTCTTTTTTGCACTTGCGCGGCGGGATGGTAATATCGTTACGTTTGAACTGTTTCGATGTGAAACCGAGGAGATTCCCTCTATGAGTGCTGACTACCCGTCAATGACTACGGCCGAGATCCGCTCCAAGTTCCTCAACTTCTTTGAGGAGCGCGGTCTTAAGCTCTATCCTTCTTCGTCCCTTGTTCCCGACGATCCCTCGCTGCTGCTTGCCAACGCCGGCATGAACCAGTTTAAGGAGTACTACCAGGGCAAGAAGACCATGAAGGAGATCGGCGCGATCTCCTGCCAGAAGTGCGTCCGCACCAACGACATTGACTGCATCGGCGAGGACGGCCGTCACCTCTCGTTCTTTGAGATGCTCGGCGACTTCTCCTTTGGCGGCGTCTCCAAGCAGCAGGCTTGCGCTTGGGCCTTCGAGCTTATCACCAAGGAGTTCAAGCTGCCGCTCGACCGCCTGTACTTCACCGTCTTTACCGAGGACGACGAGACCCACGACGTGTGGCGCTCCCTGGGCGTTGCCGAGGATCACATCTCGCGCCTTGGCGAGGACGACAACTTCTGGGCCGCTGGCCCCACCGGTCCCTGCGGTCCGTGCTCCGAGATCTACTTTGACATGGGCGAGGAGGTCGGCTGCGGCAGCCCCGACTGCAAGCCTGGCT
Source organism: Collinsella sp. (assembly GCA_037277825.1). Taxonomy (GTDB): domain Bacteria; phylum Actinomycetota; class Coriobacteriia; order Coriobacteriales; family Coriobacteriaceae; genus Collinsella. Next base: position 20,507 of record JAYBEF010000011.1, on the reverse strand, counting down.
GCGACTGCGACCGCTTCCTTGAGTTCTGGAACCTCGTGTTTACCCAGTACGACCGTCAGGAGGACGGCTCCATGCCGGAGCTGCCGCACCGCAACCTCGATACGGGCATGGGCCTGGAGCGCATGGCTGCTATTATGCAGCACAAGACTGCTAACTACGACGGCGATCTGATGCAGCACCTCATCAAGCTGGGCGAGGAGATCAGCGGCAAGACCTATGACGCCGACGATTACTCCGGCGCCAGCCGTTCTCTTCGCATCATCGCCGACCACTCCCGTGCCGTCGACTTCATGATTTCTGACGGCATCCTGCCCGGTAACGAGGGTCGCGAGTACGTCCTTCGCCGCCTGCTCCGCCGCGCCGTGTTCCACGGTCGCCTGCTGGGCATCGAGGGCGCCTTCCTGACCAAGTTTATCGACGAGGTCAACGCTCAGATGGGCGAGGCCTATCCTGAGCTGCTCAAGAACGTCGCGCTCGTCAAGGGTATCGTCGCCTCCGAGGAGGAGCGCTTCTCCACGACGCTCGACAACGGTCGCGTCTACCTGGATGAGGCCCTGGCAGCGCTTGCCGAGGGTGCTGTGCTTCCGGGCGATGTTGCCTTTAAGCTGCACGACACCTTTGGTTTCCCCATCGACCTGACCGTCGAGATCGCCGGCACCGCTGGCCACGATGTCGATATGGACGGCTTCACTGCCTGCATGGAGGACCAGAAGGCCCGCGCCCGCGCCAATGCCAAGGGCGACGCCTGGGGCAGCTTCAACGACGTGTGGGTCGAGCTTTCCGACAAGGTCGCAGCGACCGAGTTCGACGGCTATGACAACGATGTGATCGAGGGCGCCAAGGTTGTCGCCATCGTGCGCAACGGCGAGTCCGTCGAGTCCGCTGCCGCCGGCGAGGACGTCGAGGTTGTGCTCGACCGAACCCCGTTCTATGCCGAGATGGGTGGTCAGCAGGGCGATGCCGGCAAGCTTTCCGCCGAGGGCGTTGTTCTGACCGTTGCCGACACCAAGAACCACAACGGCCTGTATGCCCACGTCGCCCACGTTGTCGATGGCACGCTGACTGTCGGTGCCGCTGTTACCGCCGCGCTCGACGCCGAGCGCCGTGGCTTCCTACGCCGCAACCACACCGCCACGCACCTGCTCGACGCTGCCCTTAAGCAGGTCCTGGGCGAGCACGTCTCCCAGGCCGGCTCGCTGGTGACGCCCGAGCACCTGCGCTTTGACTTTACGCACTTCGAGGCCCTGTCCTCCGAGCAGCTCAAGGCTGTCGAGGACCTGGTCAACCAGCAGATCTTCGCCTCCAAGCCGGTTGTGACCCGTGTTATGGGCATCGACGAGGCTAAGGCTGCCGGCGCTGTCGCTCTGTTTGGAGAGAAGTACGGCGATGTCGTCCGCGTCGTCTCCGTGGGCGCCGAGGACCAGCCGTTCTCCCGCGAGCTCTGTGGTGGCACCCATGCCGCCAATACCGCCGAGATTGGCCTGTTCAAGATCATTTCCGAGTCCTCCACGGGCTCCAATGTCCGCCGTATCGAAGCCGTGACCTCTAAGGGTGCTCTCGACTATATGGCCGACCGCCTGGCACTCGTTGACGCCGCCGCCGCTGCGCTCAAGTGCCGCGTCGACGAGGTTCCCGCCCGTGTGGAGAACCTGCAGGCCGAGCTGCGCGAGACGTCCAATAAGCTCAAGAAGGCGCTCACCGGTGGCTCTTCCGATGCGATCTCCAGCGCCATCGACGGCGCTGTCGAGCTGAATGGCTACAAGCTCGTCGTTGCTGAGCTCCAGGGCCTTGAGGCTGCCGACCTGCGCAACGTATGGGATACCGTGCACCAGAAGGTCGCCGGCCCTGTCGCTTGTGTCATCGCCAGCGTGACTGAGAAGGGCACTCCGGCCCTGCTCGCTGCCGGCTCCGATGACGCCGTCAAGGCCGGGTTCCACGCCGGTAACGTGATCAAGCAGATCGCGGGCCTGGTTGACGGTCGCGGTGGTGGCCGTCCCAACATGGCCCAGGCCGGTGGCAAGAATGCTGCCGGCATCGCCGATGCCCTCGCGGCCGCTAAGACCGCGCTCGGCGCCTAAGAATCTAAGAAGTCACTGTGGTCGCGCTTGCGCTGGACATAGGGGAGACCAGGATTGGCATCGCCGTCTCGAGCCGTGATGGCAAGATGGCGATGCCCGTCAAGGTGCTCCCGGCCGCCGAGGTCACCGGTATGGCCAAGACGTTCCGCTACCTGGTTGAGGACTATGAGCCCGACATCCTGGTAAGCGGACGTCCCCTGACCATGGCCGGTGAGCCCGGCCCTCAGGCCGAGCGCGTCGCCGCCGTGGCCCAAAAGATTGCCGACGAGCTCGATCTTCCGCTGGAGTTTGAGGACGAGCGTCTGTCCTCGCAAGAGGCCAAGCGTATCCTGCGCGAGCAGGGACTCAACGAAAAGCAGATGAGGGGCAAGATCGACATGATTGCCGCCAGCCTGTTTTTGCAGACGTGGCTCGATCGTAAAAACGAGGAGGTCCAGCATGCCTAGCGCTTCCGATCCGCGCCAGCCGAATCGTACGCAGCAGCCGGCGTCGCGCCCTGCCCAGCCTGGTCAGCGTTCGGCACAGCCGACGCGGCGTGCAGCTCAACCTGCCGCGCGTCCGGCGCAGTCCTTCTCTCATTCGGCCCAACCTGTTCAACGGACGGGTCAGCAGCCTTCTGCTCGTTCGGCCCAGCCTGCAGGCGGTACCCGCTTTAAGCAGCAGGCATCTACCCAGCGAGTGCAGGCCCCCCAGTCGCATTCGCATCACGCTCTCGGTTCTCACGGCGTTGCTCCGGCCACGCGCTCGAGCTATAACACGCACGCCCGCCGTGGTGCCCAAAAGAAAAGCTCTCCGGTGCCTATGATTATCGGTGGCGTCGTCGCCGTGCTTGCGCTTGTCGCGATCGTTTTCTTTGTCGTGCCAGCCGTCAAGGGCTTCTTTGGCGGTGAGGATGCGAAAGTCGCTGCTGGCCAGCAAGTTACTATCACGATTCCCGATGGCGCCTCGGGTGACACCATCGCTTCGATTCTCTCCGAGAACCATATCGTCGATAATCCCAAGGATTATTATGCGGCGGTCAAAAAGCTCAACGCCGATATGTCGCTTAAGCCGGGTAAGTATTCGTTTACCACGCTTATGGACGCCACGAAGGTCGTCCAGCAGCTTATGGAAGGTCCCAACGCCGGCTCCGATGCGCTCACGATTCCTGAGGGCCTGACGGTTGACCAGGTCGCCGATCGCGTGGCCAAGGCATACGACAGTATCTCCAAGGAAGACTTCCTCAATCAGGCAAAGGCCTCCAACTATGTGAAGGACTATAGCTTCCTTAAGGACGCCGCGAACGATTCACTCGAGGGCTTTCTATTCCCTAAGACCTATACGTTGGGTAAGGACCCGTCTGCCGATGATGTGATTCGCGCCATGCTTGACCAGTTCAACACCGAGTATAAGTCGCTCGACTTTGCCAGCTGCGAGGCCAAGATCAAGGAGCGCTATGGCGTGGAGATGTCCGATTACGACATCGTTAACCTTGCCTCGATCGTCGAGCGCGAGGGCCTCAACGCCGATCAGCGCGCGCATGTGGCATCGGTTTTCTATAACCGTCTGGCCGGCAAGCTCGATGGCCTGCGTTACCTCAATAGCGATGCGACCATGATGTATGTCACCGGCGGCGAGGTTACCGCCGACGACCTGCAGAGCGATAGCCCATATAACACCTATAAGCACGAGGGCCTGCCGCCCACGCCCATCTGCTCTCCGTCGCTCGAGGCGCTCAAGGCTACCCTTGAGCCGACCGACTCCGATGACCTGTATTTCTACATTACACAGGACCAGGAGTATTTCTCGAAGACCTACGAAGAGCATCAACAGTCTTGGAATTGATCATGAGGATTTTTAGCCCCAAACGATATGTTGCCTCGGTCGACCGCATCGACCTCGATACCCTGTGGGCCGACGGCAAGCGTGCCATTCTACTCGACCGTGACAATACCCTGGTGCCGCGCGATACCGAGCAGGTTCCCGCTGCGGTCTCCGCTTGGCTCGAAGCCGCCCATGCCAAGGGCTTTAAGCTGTGCATGGTGTCCAACAACTGGCATCGCGACCAGGTCTTGGCATCGGCGCGCGAGCTGGGTCTCGAGGCCATCAGCCACGCCATGAAGCCCGCCCCGTTTGCCCTGAAGGCGGGTCTTAAGCGTCTGGGCGCCACGGCCGACGAGGCCGTGCTGATCGGCGATCAGCTGTACACGGATGTGTGGAGCGGTAACTTTGCCGGCGTTGACACTATTCTGGTCAAGCCGCAGGCAACCCAGGACCTGTGGTACACGCAGATCTTCCGTATCTTTGAGCGCCGGGCCCTGCGCGACCTTCCCTGCGAGGAATAGGTTTCGCCATGTCTCAGCACATCAAACACGGCTGCGACCATATCTTCTTTATCGGCTTTTTGGGCGCGGGCAAGTCGACGCTTGCGCGCAATGTGGGCACTATGTTCAAGCGTCGATTCATCGATACCGATCGTTTGGTTGTGCGTCGATGCGGTAAGTCGGTGACCGAGATATTTAAGACCGAGGGCGAGGATCGTTTTCGCCAGCTCGAGACCTCGGCACTCCGTTCGCTTCAAAGCGAGCGCAGTCTGCTGGTATCGTGCGGGGGTGGCATCGTCGAGACGCCGGTGAACATTGAACTGATGCACGAGATGGGTACCTGTGTGTACCTCGAAGGCGACTTTGAGGACTCGTTGCGCCAGATTCGCCGCTCTGATACCCGACCCGATTTCCGCTCGCCCGAGCATGCTGCGCGCCTGTTTGAGCATCGCCGTCCGCTGTATCGCCAGGCCGCCGATATTACCCTTGATATTCGCAACAAGTCCTTCGAGGACGTTTCCTACCTTTGTGCCGAGAAGCTTTTGGAGCGTGGACTGCTATGATTCGCCGTCAACTTATCAATTTCCAAAACCGCAGTGTCGATGTCCGCGTCGGATTGGGCGCGTTCGAGGAGCTGCCGCGCATGTTTGCCTCGGCTGTGGGCAAGCCTAAGCGCGCAATGGTGGTTTGGAACGACGCCGCATCCGAGCGTTTTGGCGAGGTCGTCGAGCATGCGCTGGTTGACGCTGGTTTTGCCGTGTCGCTGCTCGTCCTCGAGGTTTCGCCTGCCGGCGCTACGCTGGCCGATGCCGATACCGTCTTTGGCGCCCTGTCGGCTAACGGCATTACCTGCGATGATCTCGTTGTCGCTGTCGGCGACACGGCGACCTGCTCGGTCGTTTGCTGGTGTGCCAATCAGTGGTGCGGTCGTACCGAGTGCGCCTTGCTGCCGACGACGTTTGACGCCATGCTCACGGTTGCGACGACCATGAAGCCGCTCGTCGCCTCGTCGGCGAATGCGCTTCCCGCTATCGCGTTCCGTCCCGAGCCGGGCTTGGTCGTGTGTGACCTCGACCTTGTTCGCGAGGCGGACCCCGAGGACCTCAAGCTCGGCTATGCGGTACTTGTTGGCACCATGCTTTCGAGCAGCAAGTCCCGCTGGAATCAGTTTACTGAGACCGTTCCCGAGATTCTCGCGGGCGAGGAGGTCGCGCTTGTCAATGCCATTCAGTGGTCTCAGACTGCCCGCAAGGACGTACTGATGGCCACGAACCCGAGCGCCCGCCATGCGCTCGATTTTGGCAAGACGGGGGAGCGTACCCTGCGCGCCTGCTTGGGCGATGCCGCTTCGCAGGTCCCTGTCTACCAGCTGTTGTCTGAGGGCATGCGCTTTGAGGCGCGCGTTGCCCACGATGCCTGCGACTTCGATATCGATTGCGTCTTTGAGGTCGATGACTGCCTGGAGGACTTTGGCATCGAGGAGCTTGCCTTCGATCTGGAGCCTGCCGCATATATCGAGGAGTTCCGCAGGCAGCAGTTTGTCCGCTCGAACCGCAGTATGTTGCCGCTGCCCGCGGCACTCGGCGCCATTCGTCTAACGAGCGTTGAGGACGAGGTTCTTGAGCGCCATGCTCACGCCTACTTGGCTTCTCGCAAAGATCTTCTCTAAGTTTTATTGACATCTATCGTCTTTCGTATCATGTTGAGGGGCGGGTTTTCAATCGGTTGCGGATCGCATGCGATTCCGTCGTTCGGTTGAGACCCGTCCCGCACTTTTTGAGGACAACAAGAAAGGAATCTGCATGTCTGAGTTTGCTGCCGGTCCTGCCGGTCGTATCGAGCGTGTCCGTACCCTGATGGCCGAGCGCGGCTACGACGCTATCGTCGTGCGCGACGAGGCCAATCTCCGTTGGCTCACGGGCGTGAAGGGCGTCTTTGACTACACCTTCGAGTTCCCGCACGCCGCGTTTATTACGGCAGATCAGTGCCTGTTCCATACCGACTCGCGCTACCTCAACAGCTTTGAGGAGAACACGCCCGCCGGCAGCCCCTGGGTCTACGACATGGAAGAGGGCACCATCCCCGGTTGGGTCGCCGGCAAGATCGCGGCCAACAAGTGCCGCGTCTGCGCTGTCGAGGACGACATGCAGATCAGCTTCTACCAGGGTATTCAGCGTGGTCTGGAGGACCGTTCCGTCGCCTGCATGTTGCCGCTGATGCATGACGACATTCGCAAGATGCGCGCCATCAAGGACGCCGAGGAGATCGAGCTCATGCGCCATGCGCAGTCGATCACCGACGCCGCCTTCCAGCACATGCTCGGCTTTATTAAGCCCGGCATGACCGAGAAGCAGGTTCGTAACGAGCTCGAGAACTTTATGTTCGCCAACGGTGCCGACAGCCTGGCCTTCGGCTCCATCGTGGCGAGCGGTCCCAACACCGCCAACCCGCACGCCGTGCCGAGCGATCGCGTGATCGAGAAGGGCGACTTCGTCCTTATGGATTACGGCGCGGGATACTGCGACTATCGTTCCGACATGACGCGCACCGTTGTGATGGGCGAGCCTACCCAGGAGCAGCTCGACCTGTACGCGCTCGTGCGCCGCACCCACGAGGAGTGTGTCGCCGCCATCCATCCGGGCGTCGAGGGCAACGACATTTTCAAGCTTTCCAAGAAGATCATCGGCGATGCCGGCTATGGCGATTACTACAACCATGGTCTGGGTCACGGCGTTGGCATCGACATCCACGAGCTGCCCAACTTCAACCGCAGCAAGAACATCATCGAGGTCGGCTCGGTTGTCACCATGGAGCCCGGCGTGTACCTGCCCGGTGTGGGCGGCGTGCGCCTGGAGGACTACGGCGTGGTCACCGAGAACGGCTACGAGCCCTTCACCAAGACGCCGCATGACCTCCACGTCATCGATTGCTAGTCTACTTCGTAGATAGTTTGGGGCGGGGCGTTCGAAATGATTCGGGCGCCCCGCGTTCTCTTTTTATGCGCTCGCTGCAGGCGCCGTCTGCAAGTGTATAATTTCGGTCGTATGTAATTTGGACGCTTGTGCGTTCTGCCCATAACAAGAAAGGTCGCTATGCCTACCATTTCTACCGCCGACTTCAAGAACGGCCTCGGTCTCCGCATTAAGGACAAGGTCTACACCATCGTCGAGTTCCAGCATGTCAAGCCGGGCAAGGGCGGCGCGTTTGTGCGCTATAAGACCCGCGACATCAAGAGCGGCCGCGTCGTCGAGAACACCTGCAACGCCGGCACCAAGTTCGAGAGCGTCATGCTCACCACCCGTGAGTTCCAGTACCTCTACAACGATGGCACCGACTACATCTTCATGGACAACGAGACCTATGAGCAGGTTCCCGTTCCCGAGGACATGGTGGGCGAGAACTCCAAGTGGCTGCGCGAGAACGACATCTGCCAGCTGCTCTTCGCCGACGATGAGCTCATGGGCGTGACCCCGCCGATGTTCATCGAGACCACCATCGTCCAGACCGACCCGGGCTTTAAGGGCGACACCGTCCAGGGTTCCACCAAGCCGGCCACGATCGACACCGGCGCTGTCATCCAGGTCCCCATGTACCTCAACGAGGGCGAGGTCATCAAGGTTGACACCCGCGACGGCAAGTTTGTCTCCCGTGTCTAGCAACCAACTCTTCTAGGAGGACTCATGCCCCAGGAAATCAAGATTGACGGCATCGGCATTTCGCCCGATGTTCTGACCGCCATCGTCTCGCGCGCCGTGTCCGATGTCGAGGGCATCGCCTCCGTTGGCGTCAAGGACCTTGCCACCAACCTTGTCTCCATGATGCTCTCGTCCAAGGCCCCGGCTTCCGAGCCGGCGGTCGAGGCCGAGGTCGTTGGCGACAAGCTCGCACTCACCGTGCGCGTCGTGGTGTTCTTTGGCTATCCGTTCAAGAAACTCGCCGAGGCCGTTCGCGCTGCCGTGGTCGCCGCTATCGATGCCCAGGTGGGCGTTGAGGTCGAGCGCGTTGACGTTTGCATCGACGGTCTCGTTTTCCCCAAGGAGTAACCTTTGAGCCTTAAGGTTTATCGCGGGCGTACGCTTGCCCGCAGTCAGGCGTTGCAGCTTCTGTTCCAGGCCGAGGCCACGGACAGCCCGCTCGAGCGCGTCCTCGAGGGCGATTTCCTGATCTCGAAGGGTCCCCTCGACCCCTATGCGCTGGAGCTGTGCCGCGGTGCCTATGAGCATATCGACCGCATCGACTGTGCTCTGCGCTCTGTTGCCAAGAACTGGGATCTTATGCGCATGCCCGGCGCCGACCGCAACCTGCTGCGTATCGCCGTTTACGAGATGCGTTTCCTCACCGACGAGGAGGTCTCTGACGCCATCGTGATCAACGAGGCCGTCGAGCTTGCTAAGGCCTATGGCACCGACCAGTCCGCGTCGTTCGTCAACGGCGTGCTAGGTAAGATCGCTCGCAGCGAGGAGCTGCCGGGCGAGGACCTATACCAAGAGCTGCTGGCCGAAGATCGCGCTCGCGAGGAGGCACAGGCTGCCGAGGCTGCCGCAAAGGTTGCAGCTGCTCAGGCCGAGGCTGGCGTGCTGGCCGAGGGCGCGGACGCTGCTGAGGCCGTCGAGGCCGACTCCGTCGAGGAGTAGTCATGCCAGAGGGTTCTGTCCGCAACTTTGACGAGATCTCGGACCGTTTGGATCAGATCATCGCTACCGTTCGCTCCAAGGATACCTCTTTGGAGCGTTCGCTCGATCTGTTTGACGAGGCGATTGAGCTGGGCTCCCGCGCGGTCGACATGGTCGATAAGTTTGAGCTGACGCCGCGCGAGGCCGACAAGCTCGAGCAGGAATACGATGAGGATGCGGAAAACGAATCCTAGAATAGCTAGGCCGCATCTCCGGATACGAATGGTTGATGGCATTCATGAAACGTGTGCGTCTTGATGACGAACTGATTTCACAGGGCATCTGCGCCGATCGCGCGGATGCCCTTCGCACTCTTATGGCCGGCTTGGTCTCGAGTGGCGGCGAGCGCTTGACTTCACCGGGCCTTAAGGTGACCCCGGGCCTGCCGCTGCACGTGAAGGGGCGCATTCCCTATGTTGGCCGCGGCGGTCTTAAGCTCGAAGGCGCGCTTGATGCGTTTTGTATCGATCCCATGGGCTTTGCCTGCCTGGACGTAGGCTGCTCTACCGGTGGCTTTACCGATTGCCTGCTCAAGCGCGGAGCTGCGACCGTTGTCTCGGTGGACGTGGGTCGCGCCCAGTTCGATTGGTCGTTGCGTCAGGACGATCGCGTGACGCTACATGAGCGCACAAACGTGACCCAGCTGCCTGAGCTTGGCTATGCCGGCGCCATCGACCTTGCTGTGTGTGATGTCTCGTTTACCAGCATCGCGAACATTATCGATGCGGTGCTGGCGTGCCTGGCGCCTACGGGTGCATTCTGCACGCTCGTAAAGCCGCAGTTTGAGGCTCCGGCGGCGCTGGTGGGCGAGGGCGGCATTGTGACCGATCCCGCTGTGCGCCGCGATACACTCGTTGCGGCAGTTGAACTCTTTGCTGCCAAGGGGCTGTTCCCGGTCGATGTGTGCGTGTCGCCCATTCATGGTGCCAAGGGAAACGTTGAGTTTTTCCTGTACGGCACGAGATTTGCCCCCGGTGAACGTACCGACGATGAGCTGCAATCCCAGGTTTCGGTTTTGAGCGAGAAAGCTGCAACGCTATGAAGGTCTTTCTGGTTCCCAATTACTACAAGCAAGAGGCGGTCGAGAGCGGCCTGATGCTCGAGCTTTGGCTGACGCGCCAGGGCTATGAGGTCGCATGGGCTGCCGATCAGCGATCGAAGATTCAAAGCACGCCTGATATTGACGGCTCCGATCTGGTCATTACGCTCGGCGGCGACGGCACGCTGCTGCGCGCTGCCCGCATCCTCAACCATCGCGAGATTCCTATCCTCGGTCTTTCCTATGGTCACCTGGGCTTTTTAACTGCTGCGAGCCCCGAGGAGCGCGACATTCTTAAGGTCGTGAGCGATGCCCTTTCCGGCGAGCTGCACGTGAGCCGTCGCGCCACCATCGCTGCGGATATCGTGTCCGTGCGCGAAGACGGTACGAAGGATGTCGTGCGCACCTTCGCCCTCAACGACATGGCGCTTACCCGCGGTCCGCTGTCCGATATGGTCGAGTTCGACATCACGGTGTCGGGCCACCATATCGATCGACTGCGTGGCGACGGCGTGGTCGTGTCCACGGCGACTGGTTCTACGGGTTACGCACTCAGTGCCGGCGGCCCCATCGTGAGCCCCGACTATACGGGCATGGTCTGTGTACCCATTGCGCCGCACACCATTCAGGCTCGTGCCTTTTTGACCTCGCCGAGTGATGTCGTCGAAATCTTTATGTCCGATGATCGCCCGAGCGTGCCGGCGATCGCTATCGATGGACAGTTTATTACCTGCGATGGCACCGTTGAGAGCGTGGCCGTGCGCCGCGGGCCCGGAGATGTGCTGCTGCTGGATTACGGCCCCGAGAGCTTCTATAACTCGGTGAGCCGCGTATTCTACGGAGTCCGTCATGATCGATGAGCTGCAGGTTTCTAACATTGCACTCATTCGCGAGGCGACGCTGGTGCCGAGTGCCGGTCTGACTGTCCTGACCGGCGAGACCGGCGCCGGCAAGACCGCGCTGCTCTCGGCGCTCAAGCTTATTTTGGGTGAGCGTGCGGATTCGTCGACGGTGCGCGAGGGCGAGACGCTGGCGAGTGTCGAGGCGCGGCTGTTCGACGGTCCACACGACACGGAAGGCTTTACCGTACAGCGCAGTCTTTCTGCCGAGGGCCGCAGCCGCGTGAAGATTGACGGCCGCATTGCCAGTGTGCGCGAGCTTTCGGAGCGCGTTGGCGTGATGATGGATCTGTGCGGCCAGCACGAGCACCAGCGCTTGCTCGATCCGGCGCATCACGTTGCGATGGTCGATGCGTGGGCGGGGCGCTCTGCGCTCGAGGCGCTCGAGCACTACCGTGCTTGCTTTAAAGCCTCGCGCGCGGCCGCTAAGGAGGTCCGTCGCGTCGAGGAGGCCTCGCGTGCGCAGGGGAGCCGCGTCGAGGAGGCGCGCTTTGCCCTCGAGCGCATCGGCGAGGTCGACCCTAAGCCGGGTGAGTATGAGGAACTCGAGGAACTGCTGCCGCGCTCCGAACATGCCGAGGTGCTGGTTGCCACAGCTAACGATGCCCATGCATCGCTTGCCGCCGAAGGGGGAGCGCTCGTTGCCGTGAATGGCGCCGTGGCCGAGCTTTCACGTATGGCGACCGTTGACCGCAAGCTGGGCGACATTGCCGATGCGCTTTCGGATGCCTGCATCTCGCTTGAGGATTGTGCCAACGAGCTGCGCGCCTATCGCGATGGGGTCGCCTTCGATCCTCGTGAGCTCGCTCGCATGCGCGAGCGGTATTCCGACCTCAAGGGCCTGCTGCGTCAGTGGGGTCCGACCATGGACGATGTCTTTGCCATGCGCGACCGCTCACAAGAGCTGCTTTCGCTGGTCGATGATGGCGATGAACAGATCAAAAAGGCGCGTGAGGCACTTGGGAGCGCCGAGCGCGAGCTGTTCGCTGCTGCCAGGGCACTTAAGCGCGCTCGCAATACGGCGGCCCCGCGCTTCTGCCACGAGGTGGGCCGCCAGATGGCTCGCCTGGAGATGGGTAGTGCCGAGCTCGTCTGGGAGTCGCGTGATCTTCCCCGTGCTGAGTGGACTCCCGTTGGTCCTTCGAGCTACGAGCTGCTATACCGCAGCGGTGCCGGCTTGACGCCGCGTCCCCTGCGTCGAATTGCGTCGGGCGGCGAGCTCAGCCGCGTCATGCTGGCAAGCAAGGTTGTCCTCGGTAACGCGGACGGTGTTGATACGCTGGTGTTTGACGAGGTCGATGCTGGTGTCGGTGGCTCCACGGCGCGTGCGCTCGCGGGCGTGCTGGCAGATCTCGCCGCTACGCATCAGGTGATTGTCGTAACTCACTTGGCGCAGGTCGCCGTCATGGCTGACAAGCATTATGTCGTCAGCAAGGAACCGGGCGATGTTCCCCAGACGCATTTGGACGAGGTAACCGGCGAAGCGCGTACCGCCGAGATCGCCCGCATGTTGAGTGGCGATCAGTCCGAGGCAAGCTTGGCCCACGCAAAGCAGATGCTCGAAGAAGCTCGAGGTTAGGTCGTATCAGCGGTGTTGGTGGGACAAAATAGACTGAAATTTTTGTCCCGCTACGCGTTTTACTCAACGACCTTGTCCGGCTGGATGAGCTCCTCGTAGTAGCTGATATGTTCGCGAGCGTCTTCAATCTCGGGCAGCAGGAAGTTGTAGATGACTTCGATGATCATCGTGGCGCTGATCTTGGAGAACGCAAAATCGCCTGTCGTTAACAGCGCTTCGTGGTTGACGGTATTAAAAGTGTAGTCAGCCAGGCGCGCGAGCGGGGATTTGCTGTCGCTGCTGATGACGACCACGGTTGCGCCGCAGTTGCGAGCCGCTTTTGCCATGCGATTCAGTCGGCGCGATTTGCCAGAGTTTGAGATTAGCACGATGACGTCACCCGGGCGTAACGTGAGCGCAAAGCCGATTGATGTCTCGCTAATGGTGCTCGCCATGCAGCGCAGGCCTAGCTGCGAAAACTTAAACGTCGCATCGAGCGCGACCGCGTTCGTATTGCCCACAGCTGCAAACTCAATAACCCCTGCATGCTTAAGGGCATGCACAACAGCCGCCAGCGTATCGTGGTCGATCCCGTCGATGGTCGCATTAAGCTCGCTCACCTTGGCAGCCAGGATGTTCTTGAGGCTCTGCTCCATATTGTCGAGCGAGACTTCGTCAGTCAGGCCTTCGTTGCGCTGGCTTTCCAAATCCCTCGCCAACGAAAACTGAAAGCTGCGGAAGCTACCAAAGCCCAGCTTGCGGCAGAAGCGCGAAACGGTCGCCTCTGACGTGGCGGCGGCACGCGAGAGCTGAGCGGCCGTCAGACGCGGCGCCTCGGACTGGTGCTCCAATATATAGTCGACAATGCGCTGCTCGGACTCGCTGTATCCCTGATGGGTGCTTATGAGGGAAAGTGCGCTCTTGCTACTATCAGTCATGGATGGCTCCTGGTTGGCATGAAAATCTAATTTGATTTGCAATGCCATAGTATACGGGCATTTCCAATTACAAGATACACCTTGCCGTTTCAAGTGTTGATGGTAAACTTTCACCTACCGTTTACGGTTATGAAAGAACCTTTCACCGGAGAATTGCACCTTGCCTCTTCTCACGCGGACGGTAGGTTGGTATCTTTCAGTTGTGGAAAAACGCGCATCGAAGCGCGTGTAGGGGAGCGCCCGCGGGCGCTGTACTCAAGAAGGAGGGACACATGGCTAAGTTTGACATCATCGCCGCGACCGGTTGCCCGACCGGCATTGCGCACACCTTCATGGCTAAGGAGGCGCTGGAGAAGGCAGCTGCCGAGCGCGGTCTGACCATTAAGGTTGAGACTCATGGCCAGGTCGGTGTCGAGAACGAGCTCACCAAGAGTGAGATCGCTGGTGCCAAGGCCGTCGTCGTCGCAGCCGACAAGGATGTCCAGGCTGAGCGTTTCGCCGGCAAGCCCATGGTTTCCGTTGGTGTTTCCAAGGCCCTGTCCGTTGAGGCCGCCGGTAAGCTGATTGACCGCGCGCTCGCCGCCAAGGGTGACGACACGGTTGCAGCTGCTGCCGATATCGAGGATGAGGTCGAGGAGAAGGAGTCCATCGGCCACATCATCTACAAGCACCTCATGAACGGCGTCAGCCACATGCTGGTCTTCGTTGTTGCTGGTGGTGTTCTGACCGCTGTCTCGTTCCTGTGGGGCATTACGTCCTTCGATTCGACGGCGTCTGACTACAACAGCTTTGCTGCGATGCTCAAGATCATCGGCGGCATCGCCATGAACCTTATGGTTCCGGTGCTTTCCGCCTACATCGCCGAATCCATCGGCAAGCGCCCGGCGCTCGTCCCCGGCTTCGTTGCCGGTATGATCGCCATCCAGGGCCTGCCTGTTAACGCCGAGACCGGCATGATCGACGCCGGTGGCGCCGGCGTGGGCTTCGGCTTCCTGGGCGGCATCGTCGGCGGCTTCCTTGCCGGTTATGTCATCCTGCTGCTCGAGAAGGTCTTTGCCGGTCTGCCCAAGAACCTGGACGGCCTCAAGGCTATCTTCCTGTACCCGCTGTTCTCGACGGCTATCGTCGGCCTGGTCATGCTTGGCATTTCCGGCCCCATGGCTGCCATCAACACCGCCATGATGGACTTCCTCAAGGGCCTGTCCGCCTCTGGCGCCGTTGTCCTGGGTCTTGCTATCGGCTGCATGTGCGCCTTTGACATGGGTGGCCCGGTCAACAAGGCTGCTTATGTCACCGGTACCGCTATGCTCACCGAGGCTTTGGCCGCCGGTGTTGGCACCGATACCTATAACTTCGGCACCAACTTCATGGCTGCCGTCTCCGCCGCCTGCATCGTTCCGCCGTTGATCACCACCTTCGCCGTCGTTGTCGGCAAGAAGTACTTCAGCCAGGAGGATCACGACGCCGGTGTCGTCAACCTCATCCTTGGTTGCACCCACATCACCGAGGGCGCCATTCCGTTCATGACCAAGAACATCTGGCCTGTCATGCCCATCATGATGCTCGGTTCCTCTATCGCTTCGATTCTGACCATTATGTTCAACGTTCATGATCCGGCGCCCCACGGTGGCTTCCTGGTCCTGCCCGTTGTCGAGAACGGCCCGCTTTGGGTCCTCGCGATCCTCATCGGCGCTGTGGTCGGTGGCATCCTGTTCGTGGCCTTCAAGAAGTACGACTTCGAGAAGAATCAGAAGGCCGCTCCTGCAGCCAAGCCGGTTGAGGCCCCCAAGGCCGCTGCCGTCGAGGCCCCCAAGGCCGAGGCTGCCGACTTCGTGAAGGTCGAGAATGTTTTTGTCGCCGAGGACTTCGCTTCTCGTGACGAGGCTCTGAGCTTCGTTTCCAACCAGGCTGTCAAGGCCGGTATCGCCAGCGACGCCGACACCGTGATGAACGCCTTCCTGACCCGCGAGGCCGAGGGCACCACGGGCATGATGGAGGGCTTCGCCATCCCGCATGCCAAGTCCGACGCCATTACCGAGGCTGCCGTCATCGTCGTCAAGGATGAGTCCGGCGTGACCGGTTGGGACACCATGGACGGCGCTCCCGTTAACGTGGCCATCGCTCTGCTCATCCCCGGTGCCCAGGCTGGCACCACGCACCTCAAGATCCTGTCCAAGGTCGCCGAGGCGCTCATGGACGAGGACTTCCGTGCCACCGTCAAGGGTTCCACCGACGCCGCCGAGATCGCCAAGACGATCAATGCCCGCCTGGTCTAATCCCCCAGCTCGCGAATAACATCGCCCCCTGTAATAAAGGCGAGGACTCCACCCGGAGCCCCCGCCTTTATTCATTCCTTTCTGTAAGGTGCGTTGAAATAGGGACCGTTTAAACGTTTCAACTGCAAAATCAGTCCCTATTTCACCGCAACTTGCAGAAGGGCATAGAGGGAACTGCCCATTGAGTCTTTGTCGCGAACAGATCCTCAGCCAGAATTCCGTTCCGCCGATATTGTTCTGGACCGACCGAGTTTCCGCAGCTCGCCCGCCGGGCGGGGCGATTAAGTTTGTCGCGAGTTCCGCACGCAAAGGAAAGCACTTAATGTGCTTTCCGTCTTGCGCAGGACTGTAGAGCAGCAAACTTAACCGCCCCGCCCGGCGGGCGAGCGCAGGGATACGACATCTGTCCAACAATTCGTGTGAAACACAATGAAAAACCGTTTGATGTGAGTTAATATAAACAACGTCGTGAATCTGACTCCTGCCACATGCATGACAGGGGTTAAACACAAAAAGGAGTCAATTATGGTTTCTGAGAAGGCTACCCTCGTTAATCCTCAGGGTCTGCACATGCGTCCGGCTGGTCTGTTCGCCTCCACCATGGGCAAGTACGCCTGTGACGTGACGGTCGTCACCCCCGAGAAGGAGGTCAACGGCAAGTCCCCGATGGCCCTCATGGCTGCTGGTATCCCCTGCGGCACCGAGGTCGAGGTCAAGTGCGACGGCGCTGACGAGGCCGAGGCTCTGGCTGCTGCCATCGAGCTCATCAAGAGCGGTCTTGGCGAGTAGAACTCAAACGGGTCGCATGTTGAACAACTAAGTTCATATTTGGGGGCGCAGTGACCTGTTGTAAGGTAGCTGCGCTCTTTTGTCATGGATATGGCAAAACGCTTTATCACATGACACGGAGAGAGGAATGGGAATGTATCAGGGAGTCAACGCTTCCGAGGGCATCGGTATCGGCACCGTCATGGTTGCCGTCGATCCCGACTTGACGTTTGAGCCGCACGAGGTTGCTGATTCGGCAGCAGAGAAGGAGCGCTATCAGTCCGCTCTTTCGGTCTTCTGCGAGAAGACCCAGGCTCAGGCCGACCACATGAAGGAGACGGTGGGCGAGGCCGAGGCCGAGATCATGAGCGGACACATTGTCCTGGCTCAGGACCCGGGCATGACCGACGCCATCAACGCCGCCATTGACGGCGGTACCTGCGCCGAGCAGGCGCTCATGGACACCTCGACCATGTTCGAGAACATGTTCCTGTCCATGGACGACGAGATGTTCCGTCTGCGCGCGGCCGACATCGCCGACATCCGCACCGGTATTCTGGCCGAGCTGCTGGGCAAGGAGGTCGTCGACCTCTCCGTCCTGCCCGAGAACACCGTCGTTGTCGTGCACGACCTTACGCCGTCCATGACCGCCACGATCGATAAGGCCCACGTTGCCGGTATCGTCACCGAGACCGGTGGCCGCACGTCGCACTCCGCGATCATTGCGCGCGCCCTCGAGATCCCGGCTGTCCTTTCGGTTTCCAACAGCTGCACCGCGCTGCGCAACGGTATGACCGTTGTCGTCGACGGCGGCAAGGGTATCGTCGAGGCCGATCCCGACGAGGAGACGCTCGCTGCCTACACCGCCAAGGCCGAGGCCTTCGCTGCCGAGAAGGCAGCCCTCGAGGCCTTCCGTGGCAAGCCGTCCGTGACTGCCGATGGCATCAAGAAGATCATCGCCTGCAACATCGGTAACCCCGATGACGTGCCCAACGCGCTCGATCACGACGCCGAGGCCATCGGTCTGTTCCGCTCCGAGTTCCTGTTCATGGACTCCGCTGAGCTTCCTTCCGAGGAGGAGCAGTTCAACGCCTACCGTAAGGTCGCCAGCGCGCTCAAGGGTGCTCCTGTCATCATCCGTACGCTCGATGTGGGTGGCGACAAGGAGATTCCGTATCTGCACATGGTCAAGGAAGACAACCCCTTCATGGGCTTCCGCGCTGTGCGTTACTGCCTGGCCAATCCCGACCAGTACAAGGTCCAGCTCCGCGCTCTGCTGCGCGCTAGCGCCTTCGGTGACGTCAAGATCATGATCCCGCTCGTCACCTGCGTCGAGGAGGTCTTGGCTGTCAAGGAGCTCGTCGAGCAGTGCAAGGCCGAGCTGACCGAAGAGGGTCGCAAGTTCAACGAGAACATCGAGGTCGGCATCATGGTCGAGACGCCCGCCGCTTCGCTGCTCGCAGACCGTCTGGCCGAGGTCGCCGACTTCTTCTCCATCGGCACCAACGACCTGATCGGCTACACCATGTGCGCCGACCGTGGCAACGACACCATCTCCAACCTGTACCAGGTTTACTATCCCGCCGTGCTCCGCTCGCTTAAGAACATCATCGAGAGCGGCGTGAAGGCCGGCATCATGGTCGGTATGTGCGGCGAGGCCGCTGCCGATCCGCTGCTCGAGCCGCTGCTGATCAGCTGGGGCCTGGAGGAGTTCTCGATGAGCGCTCCGTCGATCCTGCGCGCCCGCAAGACCATCAGCCAGTGGACCAAGGCCGAGTGCGACGAGCTCGCCGAGAAGGCGCTCGCCTGCAACACCGCCGCCGAGGTCAAGGCACTGCTCGAGTCCGCAGCTCGCTAATTTGGTATCAGAGGTACCCGCGTGGTTGGAATGGGCCGGCCACGCGGCCCTCACATATACAGGGGGTACTGTAAATGTTCTACACGCTAACCGCTAACCCGGCTGTCGACATGACGGTTTCGAGCTCTCCGCTCGAGCCCGACGAGAACGTCCGCACCGGCTCGGCCAGCTACACGGCTAACGGCAAGGGCCTCGACGTGTCCTTCGCCTTTAAGAAGATGGGCGTCGACACCGTCGCGCTCGGCTTCTTCGCCGGCTTCACGGGCAAGTTTATCGTCGAGGAGGTCATGAACCTGGGTTGCCTGTGCCGCCCGGTCTGGACCGACGGTATCACGCGCATCAACACCTACGTCAACGATGGCCAGCACGAGTACGGCATCCTGAACCCCGGCGCTCCGATCACGCCGCAGCACCAGGAGGAGCTCTACAACATCCTGGACACCGCGGGCGATCTTGAGTGCCTGATTGTCTCCGGCTCCGTGCCTCCCAAAGCTACGCCCGACTTCCTGGCTCAGGTCATGGAGCACGCTCAGGCTCGTGGCGCTGACGTCGTCCTGGACCTGTCCTCCGACAAGCTCAAGGAGCTCGCTCACAAGAAGCCGCTGCTCATCAAGCCGAACCATCACGAGATGAAGGCCATCTTCGGCGTGCCGGTCGATACCGACGACGAGGTTCGCGTTGCCATGAAGATGGCTCACGACGCTGGCGTTCAGAACGTGCTGCTCACCCGTGGTAGCCGCGGCGACGCTTACTTCTCCAACGGCGAGGACATCTGGTACGCCAAGCGTGAGTTCAACATCAAGCTGGTCTCTTCCGTCTGCGCCGGCGACTGCACCCTCGCTGCGTTCCTGCACAAGTGGTACAGGGATCGCGACAACGTCGAGGAGGCCATGAAGCTCGCTATGGCCACCGGCGCCAACGTTGCCGAGTCCGTCGGCATCGGCGACTTCGGTCACGTCGATGAGTACAGCAAGCGCGTTGCTGTCCGCAAGCTCGATCGTCAGTAATCGAAACGCGACATATTCGTGCACATGCGGCGCCCCGGTTTCGGCTGGGGCGCCTTTTTGTTCCGCCACGGGGGAGAGGTGTCCCGCCGTACTTCATCGCTTCCACACCGTTCACCGAGTTGTCCTAGCCTTTTACCGATGCGTGGAATATACTTTCATTAACACGTTGCTTCGTGAAAGGAACATTCATGATTTACACGCTCACTGCAAATCCCGCCATTGACTACAACATCGCCTGCGACGGCCTTGCTGCCAACACCGTCACGCGTACTCGCAACGCCGTCTATACGCCCAACGGCAAGGGCCTCAACGTCTCGTTTACGCTTGACCACTACGGTGTCGACACCACGATCCTGGGCTTCTTCGCTGGCTTCTCGGGCGAGTTCATCGTCAAGGGCGCCGAGGCCCTGGGCGTGCCCGTCAAGCCCGTGTGGACCGACGGCATCACGCGCGTCAACGTCTTCCTCAATGTCGGCCCCGACACCGAGTACAACATGGTCAACGCCGGTGCCGCCATCAACGAGGCCAATGAGCAGGAGATGTTTGAGCTCATCGATTCGCTCGATGACATGACCTGCCTGGTAATCAGTGGCTCGCTGCCTCCCAACACTTCCGAGGGCTTCCTGGCCGAGGTTCTGCGCCGCGTCAAGGCCAAGGGTGCCGAGTTCGTTCTCGACATCTCGAGCCATCAGCTGGCAGATCTCATTGCCATGGAGCCGCTGCTGATCAAGCCCAATGACGACGAGTTGCTCGATATCTTTGGCATTAAGGTGAGCGGTGGCGACGATGAGTCCGTCAAGGGCGCTATGGCTGAGCTTCATGCCAAGGGCGCCAAGAACGTGCTGCTGACTCTCGGCGGCGCCGGTGCGTACTTCTCCAACGGCAAGCACATCTGGTTTGCTAACCGCACCTTCGACGTCAAGCTGCTGTCGACGGTGTGTGCCGGCGATTCCTCGCTCGCTGCCTTCCTGTCCGTGTGGCATGACGCCCCCGAGCGCGTCGAGGATGCCCTGCGCCTGTCGATGGCCACCGGCGCCAACGTGGTCGAGTGCCCCGGTTTGGGCGATTTTGCCAAGGTGGACGAATATAAGAAGCACATCGAGGTTCGCC
>JAYBEF010000010.1:0-6728 GCA_037277825.1 Collinsella sp. | reverse complement strand
TGCTGAGCGGCCCGGGCTGCCCCGTCTGCGTCACCGCCAACCGCGACATCGACCACGCAATCGCGCTCGCCAACATAGACGGCGCCATCATCACCACCTTTGGCGACATGATGCGCGTGCCCGGATCATCCACCTCGCTCGCTGCGCAAAAAGCGGCAGGGCGTGACATTCGCATCGTCTACTCCCCGCTCGACGCGCTCGACATTGCCGAGCAAAACCCTGATCGCCCGGTCATTTTTATGGGCGTGGGCTTTGAGACTACGACGCCCACCATCGCCGCCGCCATCTTGGAGGCCGAGGCGCGCGGGCTTTTGAACTTCTCGGTCTATTGCGCCCACAAGACCACGCCGCCGGCGTTGCGCGCCATCGCCAACGACCCCGAGACCGCCATCGACGGCTTTATCCTGCCGGGCCACGTCGCCACCATCACGGGCTTGGCCCCCTTTGGCTTTTTGGTCGACGAGTTTAAGACTCCAGGCGTGGTAACGGGATTTGAGCCGGTCGACATCTTGCAGGGTATCTGCATGCTGGTCCAGATGGTTGTTGAGGGGCAACCCGCGATCGACAACGCCTACCGTCGCGGCGTCAATGCCGACGGCAATCCTGTGGCGCGCCAGCTGGTCGAGCAGGTATTTGAGCCGTGCGATACCACGTGGCGCGGGCTGGGATCGATTGCGGCTTCGGGACTCGCCATTCGTCCCGAGTTTTCGCACTTTGATGCCAGCATGCGCTTTGACGTGTCCATCGAGCCGACGGTCGAGCCACGCGGGTGCCGCTGCGGCGACGTGCTGCGCGGGGCCATTACGCCGAGCGACTGCCCCCTGTTCGGCCACGCTTGTACGCCCGAGCATCCCGTCGGCCCCTGCATGGTGAGCTCCGAGGGCAGCTGCGCAGCATATTTCCGCTACCGAGGCTAATAGGTTCCACCGTTCTAACGAACGGCGGACCAGTCGACGCTGCGCCTCACCCATATAATTCCACCCACGATTGGAGTTTTCGATATGTCCCATAGCGTTACCGATAGCACCGTCCTGCTGGGCCACGGCTCCGGCGGACAGATGATGAAGCGCATCATCGATGAGGTCTTTTTGGATGCCTTTGGGTCGCCCGAGCTGCTCGAAGGCAACGACGCCGGCGTCGCCGCGCTGCCCGCGAGCGGGCGCATCGCCATGTCGACCGACAGCTTTGTAGTCTCGCCGCAGTTCTTCCCCGGTGGCAACATCGGCCGCCTCGCCGTGTGCGGAACCGTCAACGACGTCGCGACCTCGGGCGCCAACGTGCGCTACCTATCGTGCGGCTTTATCCTCGAAGAGGGCTATCCCATGGATAAGCTCCACCAGATTGTGCAGACGATGGCCGAAACGGCGCACGAAGCGGGCGTGTCCATAATCACGGGCGACACTAAGGTGGTCGAGCGCGGCGGGGCCGACGGCGTCTATATCAATACCGCCGGTGTGGGCGAGGTACCCGCGGGCGTGGCGCTCAGCGGCGCAAACTGCCGGCCCGGCGACGTCATCCTGGTGTCGGGCACACTGGGTGACCACGGCATCGCCATCATGAGTCAGCGCGAGGGTCTGGCGTTTTCGAGCACCATCGAAAGCGACGCCGCGCCGCTCAACCACCTGATTGCCGATGTGCTTTCCGCAGCACCCGACACACGTTGCTTCCGCGACCCCACGCGCGGTGGCCTGGCGTCCACACTCAACGAGTTTGCACAGGCCAGCGGCGTTGCCATGGAGGTCGACGAGGACGCCGTGCCCGTGCGTCCCGACGTGCAGGCCGCCTGCGAGATGCTCGGCTACGATGTGCTGCAGGTGGCAAACGAGGGCAAGATGGTTGCCGTCGTGCCGGCCGAACAAGCCGATGCGGCGCTGGCCGCCATGCGCGCCGCCCGCTACGGCGAGAACGCCGCGATTATCGGCCGCGTGCTGCCACTTAGATCGGACGCTCGACCCGCCGTGCGCGTACGTACCGGCTGGGGCTCGACCCGCATCCTCGACATGCTCGTAGGAGAGCAGCTGCCGAGAATTTGCTAACGACAAAGGCTCAGGGTTATTAAAGATATTCAGATTCCAAACATGCCCGGCACGCATGCCCAGTATCATGGGGTGCGTTTTACAACTCAAGCGGCAGGAGCACCCATGGCAGCAGCTTTTTCCCATGTGATCTTTGACCTGGACGGCACCATTCTCAACACGCTCGAGGACCTGGCGGCCGCCGGCAACCATACCTGCGAGGCGCACGGCTGGCCCACGTTTGCCGTTGACGAGTACCGCTACAAGGTGGGAAACGGCATGCTCAAGCTGGTTGAGCGCTTTATGCCCGCCGAGTATGCGGGCGACGGCCGCATGTTTGAGCAGACGCTTGCCGAGTTTAGGGCTTACTACGGCGAGCACAAGGAGGACCACACCGCCCCCTATGCCGGTACGATCGAGATGCTCGACCGCCTGCGCGCCGCGGGCGTGCAGCTTGCCGTGCTCACTAACAAGGACCACGTCTCGGCGGCTCCGCTTATCGAAAAGTATTTTGGTTCCGAGCGCTTTGCGCTGGTGCAGGGCCGCATCGATGCGTTTCCCCCCAAGCCCGAGGCGCCTGTTACGCTGCATGTGATGGAAGAGCTAGGCGCCGACCCGGCGACCACGCTCTACGTAGGCGATTCCAATGTCGATATCCTGACCGGCCACAACGCCGGCCTTAAGAGTGCGGGCGTCAGCTGGGGCTTCCGCGGCCGCGCAGAGCTGGAAGCCGCCGGCGCCGACTACGTGGTGGACACCCAGGACGAGCTCGCAGCGCTGATCCTGGGCGAGTAACGAGCGACACTGCTTAACGCAGCTGCGACAATGCTGTTGCGCGGAAAGTAGTCGTTGGGGACGTTCTTAAACGACTAGTCAGACAAGAACGCCCCAACGACTACCCCAACAATGGCAACGCCGCAGGTAGAGGACGGACAGCGAGCGGACACCAGAGCGAACAAATTGGCATGAAAAGAGGACGGCATAGACCTTCTGGTCATACCGTCCTCTTTGAATGACAAGTTGTCGCTCTGGTGCCCGCGCAACGTCGAGCAGTTGCGGCGTTTGGTAAAACGCCGCAACGAACTAGCTCAGCATTGCATCCATCATCTCGGAGTTGACGGAGTCGTCGGCAGACCACTCGCCGTCGTCGTTGCAGGTGTACTTGAAGATAACCGTGGTCTTCCTGGGCTCGGTGGCCTTGGTCACATCGACCATAACCTGACCGGCCATCTTGTACAGCTCGTCATCGGAAGGAACCGTGTCAAGCGCGGCGACCTTCTCCTGATACTGGGTGGAGAAGTCCTCGACGATCTTGTTCATAGACTTGCAGGTGATAGAGACCTCGGCGGTCGCGACACCCTTGTCCTCGTCGACCGTCACGTCGCCGATCTTGTAGTCAAAGCCCTCGAGATAGGTCTTGGCATACTCCTTGGGATCGATACCCAGCTGCTCGAACTCGTCGCCCGAAGCTTCCTCCAGACCAGAAAGGAAGTCGTCGCCACCGTTCTTGACCTCGTCAAACTGCGTCGTAAGATCCTCGGTGATGAGCTCCTCAACCGAAGGACCTCCACAGCCGGAAAGCACGACCACGCATGCAACCAAGACGGCCATGAGGGGCGCAAGCAGCAGCTTCTTTTTCATGTTGTTCCTCCCAATGAGCGGCACCGCGCTTCCCGGACGCGGCACACGTTGTAATAAGTAAGCCCATACTATCCACTTATGAACACCCTCGGCAACGCGAAGGCGCGGTCGGTTCGTTTTAGCGTCCGAACGGTTTGCAAGCCCGCCCAACGCGCAATAAAACGCTTCCCCACGGTGCAATAAAAAAGGTGGCCGGAAAACCCGACCACCCTTGCACATCCTTTGAACGCCGCAGTTTACTTGCGAACGACCTTAACGATGGCGTCACCGGCGGCGACGGCGGACTCTGCCTCAACGGTGAGCTCGACGTCGGCAAACTCGGCGGTGTTGGACACGGCCACCACGACGCAGTCCTTGTAACCGGCAGCGGCGATCTTGGCGCGGTCGATCTTGAGTATGGGCTGGCCGGCCTTCACAACGTCGTCGGCCTTGACGAAGCCCTCGAAGCCATCGCCGTTCATGTTGACGGTATCGACGCCAACGTGCACCAGAACCTCGATGCCGCTATCGGACTGCAGACCCACGGCGTGACCCATGGTGACGGTCACCTTACCGTCGCAGGGAGCGTAGACCAGATCGTCCTCGGGCCACACGGCACAGCCCTTGCCCAGAACCTCGCCACCAAAGACGGGATCGGGCACGTCGGCCATCTTGATGACCTTGCCCTTGACGGGCGAGCACAGCACGTCGGCGCCGGCAGAAGCAGAGATGGAGGCCGGAGCAGCGGCAGCCGCGGGCTCAGCCTTCTTCTTGAACATATCAAACAGACCCATACGTTTTCTCCTCTTGATTAAGCGCAACGTTGTGCGCATGCCTACGGTAATTATAGTGCCAAATGGTTCAAATGCTAAGGTGGGGACTCGAATCGCAAGCCCTTCTCGGTAGTGCTCGTGGGATGAGCATCTCCTTTGCATCGCGGTTCGATAAGCCGAGTATCGCCCACGCGCGGGACGGGCAGAAGCGGGCACGCCAAACCCGATACTTCTTTTCGCTCTCGAGTCCTGCCGCCGCCCCGTCCCTGACACTTCCTGATACCGACCGAAACGTGCCAAAATAAACCTGTCCCTTTTTGGTAGGTTTGGCGAGTGTGGATTTTCGGACGCTTAACTAACGAGCGTGGATAATCTCCCACTTTGAGGCCGTCACCGAGCCAAAAACGGGAGATTATCCGCTCTCATTTTGGATAACCCCCCCCCTGTACCAAGCCGAGCTCCATGGTCAAGTAATAACGACTTCTCATCATTAGATTGTTTACATCAATTCTAATAACTATTTAATCCTTAAACTCGTTATTAGAATTGATATGATTGGCCTAATAACGAGTTTCCGGCACTAAAGATATGGAGGGCGCGATGCAAATCGAGGAGAACGGCCAGGGAACGCTCCGCAATAATCTATCGGGGAAATTGGCTTACTATTCGTTTTTTCCAACGCCCTTGCAATCATTGAGGCAGCTAAACCTCACCGAGGAAACCTATCGCACGCTTTCCGCATGCTCACGAAAGCTTGGAGAGCTTGAAGGCATGCTCTACTTTGTTCCCAACGCCGATATGTATCTGACAATGTACGTGCGCAAAGAAGCACTCCTTTCTTCGCAAATTGAGGGAACCCAGTGCACGTTTGACGACCTACTTAGTCCATCGCAAACACAACTCCATCATAAAGATGTCGCAGACGTCGTGAATTACGTCCGTGCTGTCGACCGCGGCGTAGAACTGCTCAAAAAGATGCCCTTGTGCACGAGACTTCTTAGGCAAGTTCATGCGGTCCTGCTGGACGGAGTGCGCGGAACGGAGAAGAATCCAGGCGAGCTGCGCTCCTCACAAAACTGGATTGGCCCCTCAGGCTGCACCATTGCAACCGCATCGTTTGTCCCTCCAAACATTGAAGATTTGAGTAACACGCTCCAGGACCTCGAACGCTTTATCAATGAGCCTCAAGTCGAAATGGATCCGATTGTGCGGGCGGCGCTCGTCCATTACCAATTTGAAACTGCCCATCCATTCCTAGACGGAAACGGTCGCCTGGGCAGGCTTCTCATTACACTTATGCTCATCAATGATGGCGTTCTTCATTCTTGCTTGTTCTATCCATCGTTCCAGTTCAAGAAAAATCGAAGCGAGTACTACCGGCAACTCACATCCGTAAGGGAGAGAGGCACTTACGAGGAATGGATAGAGTTTTTCTGCAACAGTCTTCTCGAAAGTGCGAAGGACTCGGTAGGGTCTTTAAAAAACCTTGTTGACCTCCATAACCGTTCCACAGCAACCATTACCGAAAATCTCGGAAGGACTGCTGCAAACGGGCAAAGGCTGTTGGGCATTCTTGAAGAGCACCCCATCGTCGACACCGCATTCATCGCTGCCCAACTCGATATCGGCAGGAGTACCGCGAGCTCGCTCGTCAAATCATTTGAAGAATTGGGTATCCTCCGTCCGCTCGACGAGTCAAGACAGAGATACCGGCGGTACGGGTATGAAGAGTATCTTTCGATTCTCAGGGAAGACGCCGAGCCGATTAGATAGGCATCGCAACCCAGGCAAATTAAAGCGAGCGTGGATAATCTCCCACTTTGAGCCTGCACACAGGCCAAAAACGGGAGATTATCCACGCTCATTCCTGAGTAGTCATTTATGAACGTCCCCAATGACTAGTCCGACAACGCCGATGTTTCGGCAACGACAGCGAGCGAGCCGCATTCGGAGCAAGACGACGCCGCAGGTAGAGAACGGACAGCGAGCGGGTCGCATTTGAGACAAGGTGACGTGAAACGAAAGGGCGCTGACCTTCTGGTCGCGCCCTTGAAGTTGAACGTCAGATTGTCCAAATGCGGCCCGCGCAGCGTCGAGCAGTTACGGCGTTTGGTAAAACGCCGTAACTAACGTGCTCCGTACTGCTCGTAGTAGGCGTCGATGGCGGTCTTGAGCTCGTCGTCGATGACAACCTTGCCGTCGATCTCGTGGTTGTAGAGGGTCTCGACGACCTCAGCCATGGAGACGATGCTCGCGACGGGGAAACCGTACTTGGCCTCGATCTCCTTCTGCGCGGTGGTCACGCCGCCCTTGCCGACCT
>JAYBEF010000009.1:0-47497 GCA_037277825.1 Collinsella sp. | reverse complement strand
CACGAGCGGGGGCTCCTGTCGTTTCCGTGCCCCTGGATTGGGTCATAGTGTCTGTTGGTCACGGAACATCGATGAATGCTAATAAAAGCGGCTCAAATCCTGATTTGGATTTGAGCCGTTTATCGTTACTGCTCGGGTTCTTCGACTTTATCGATGGCCCAGGCGGCTCCGAGACCGCCGGTGGTGTTGCGGCGGATGCGCACGGTGACTTCGTGGCGCTCGCCGGCCTGCGTGTAGTGCAGGGGGAAGCTTGCGCGGTTTCGCGCGGCCTCGATGGTACCGCGCTCGCGGGCGATCCAGTAGTACTCGCCGACGATGCCGAGGGTGTCGGCGCCGTAGGGGAGATAGGTCGACAGCTGGTGTAGCAACGGGCCGGGGCAGAAGACCTCGGTTGCGAAATCGACGGGGAAGTCCTCGGGGATGGCGGGCACTACGGGTGCGGGGGTTGGGGCCGCCGCGGGTGCCGAAGTCGGTGCCGGTGCGGGAATTTGGTCGCAAGCAGAGGTGGGCACGGATTCGATGACGGGTGCGGGCTTCGGCGTCGCTTCCGGCTTGATCGTGGAATCTGCGGGCTTCACGGTGACGGGCGCGTCTGCAGCTGCAGTTTCAACCTCAACCTGCGTCGCGTTCTCGTTCTCGACGCTCGACTTTGCCTCGATGGGCGTGGATGCCATGGTGGTGATGCCGGCGTTGGCGTTCTCGGGGTCATAGACGACCGTAAGCGAGATGGCGGGCTGTGGCGTCTCGGGCCCCGGCGCCGACTCGGTAGTGTCTTGATTGTCGGGCTCGTCGGGCTGATCGTCCTCAGCCTCGTCGCCAAAGACGCCGCCGTTTTGGAACGCAGGCGTCTCGGGTTGGTTAGCGGCTTCTTCGGTTGTCGACTTGGGAGCCTCGTCGAGCTCCGCAGTGGCTTCCTGCTCGGATATGACTTTGGGATCGGTCGTGGCGGCGATTTCGGTTTCGGCTTCTGTTGTTACCTCAATAGCGACTTCGATCTCTGCCTCGGGCTTGGGTTCCGGCGCGGCTTCAACCATGGTTTCTGACTCGGGACGCTTAACGTGCTTAGGGCGCACGGCCTTGAGGTCCTTCTCGCCGCGCTTTTTCTTTTTGTAGGACTGCTTGGCGCCTTTGGCTGCCTTGGGCTTGCCCTCGCCCTTGGCAAGGGCGGCATCCCAGGCCTCGTTGGCGAGGACGGTGGCATACAGGCGGCCGCCTTTAAAGACAGTCAGCTTAATACAGTCGTCAAGCTCCTCGAGCAGCTCGCGCGTGGACTCAAAGCCCAGGTCATAAGCGGCCATGTCACCAGCGGCGAGCGCCTCTTCGACCTGCGTCATAAACGTTTGCTTGCCGCACCCAATCGCGTCGCGCAGCAGGCGATACAGATAGATGTGGTTGCCCAACGATAGCGTGGGCGTAACTATTGTCTTGCTCATGGCAAATCTCCTCTTTACACACCAAAGCATCTTACCATCGCACGGGGCGTGCCACCTCGGCGCCCAAGGCAAACGGGCGCGACCGTTGCCGGTTCGCGCCCGTTATACAGGTCGGTTATCTATGAGAGGCAAACGTGCTTAGTTGCCCGACGCCGTGCCCTGGCTCGAGCTGTCAGATGCCGTGCCGGACGCGGTTCCGCTCGAGCTGTTGGTGTTGCTGTTGTCGGTAGATCCCGTACTCGATGTATTGCCGTTCGTCTGGTCGCCCGTGCTCGGCTGAGAGCCGTCAGTCGTTTGGCTTGAGTCGGTCGTGCCGGATTGCGTGCCGCTGTTGTTCGCAGAGGAATCGACGCCCTGCGATTGATCGGGGGTGTTCGATGACGTGTCGGTGGATGTGGAGTTGCCCTGCGGGTCGTCCTGCTGGCTTTGCGATTGACCGGAGCTATCCGCGTCGTGCTCGGTCGTGTGCGACGAAAGGATTGGCTCGGGACGCTCGCCCAGGCCCTCACCGGCCGTAGTGATAAGGATGGCGCCAGCGCAGGCGATGACCGCGACGATGGCGATGGCGATCGAGAAGACGATGACCTTCTTTTGCGTCTGGCTGCGCTCTGCCGCCGCCTTGGCGCGCAGGCTGTTGGGGGCGACGCGCGCCGTGGTCGCGCGCCCCGCAATTTGGCGCATCTCCTGCGTAGTCGCAGCGCCACCCAGGTGCTCCTCGGCATCAAACTCAACGGGCTCATAGGCGCCGGCGGGGTAGTCGACGGCGGCGTGCGTACCTTTGAGGGCTTCGGCGCTGGCAGAGATAAAGTGGCGGTAGACCTGCGAGGACACAACGGTGATGACCGAGCTCACGGCGGCACCAATTACTGAGCCAGCGATACCGATCTTGGAGGCAAGTGCGACGCTCGTGGCGGCGGCTGCGGCGCCGGCGATGATCTGGGGAATGGAAATGTCGTCGAAAAGGCCCTTTTTGGGCGCGATGGCCATGGTCTGTCCGATGGAATGGTTTTCGTGAACGCCGTTGTTGAGTGCGGCCGGTGTCATGACGCGCGTGCGCGGCGCGTCGGTGTACTTGGTTGTCATACGGGGCCCTCCCGGTGTAAATCTGCTTCGTTTCATTCCGCCATCAGGGTACCCACCAGATGTGAATCGTACGTGACATTTAACAGATACCATCAACTCATCAATAGCTCACCAAGTTGGTGGGATGCGGTTGCACCCGGCGGTTGAACTACAATAGGGCTTGCTAATTGTTGTGAATGGCGTCTACGCACGGGAGCATTCTTATGAATCTTCACCTTTCTCAGTCTGATGGCTTTTTACGTGTGGCGGCGGCGTCGCCGCAGATTCGCGTTGCCGATGTCGAGGGCAATGCCGAGGTTGCGCTGGCGGCTGTTCGCGAAGCTGCCGAGCGTGGCGTTCGTGCGTTGGTGTTGCCCGAGCTTAATCTGACTGGCTATACCGCGGCCGATCTGTTCCATAACCGTACATTACTGCATGCCTGCGAGACCGCACTGGCACATATTCTCGATGAAACCCGCGAGCTGCCGATTGTCTTTACCATCGGTCTTCCCGTTGCAGTTGCCGAGAATATCTACAACTGCGCCGCCGCGTGCTGCGCGGGCGAGCTTTTGGGCCTCACGGCCAAGAAGTATTTGCCCAACTATGGCGAGTTCTATGAGCGCCGTTGGTTTGCTCCGGCGCCTGCGGATCCCGTGTGGGTTGAATTTGCCGGTCAGGGTCCGGTCCCGCTGGGTTCGGGGCTTGTCTACCGTTGCTGTGATGAGGGCGCCGAGGACCTGGTGCTGGGCGTTGAGGTCTGTGAGGATCTGTGGGTGCCGGCACCCCCTTCGACCGAGATGGCGCTTGCCGGTGCGACGGTAATTCTCAACCCGTCGGCCTCGGACGAGATTATCGGTAAGGCAGACTATCGCCGCAGCCTTATCTCTAACCAAAGCGCGCGCCTGTACTGCGCCTATGCCTACGCGGATGCGAGCGAGGGCGAATCCACGACCGACATGGTCTTTGCGGGCGAGAACCTCGTCTATGAAAACGGCTCCAAGCTCGCCGCGACCAAACTGCTTACTTGCGATATGGCCATCGCCGACGTTGACCTTGACCGCCTGGTTGCCGAGCGCCGTCGTTCGACGACGTGGACCCGCGCGGACGATGTGCCGGAGGCCACGACCGTTGAGTTCTCTTTTGAGGACGTGCTGGCCGAAGAGCCTGTCCTGCGCGATGCCCGCGATATCGACCGCGTTTTCCCGCGTGCGCCTTTTGTGCCGGCCGACCATGGTGACCTGGCCGAGCGCTGCGAGACCATCCTCGACCTGCAGACCGCCGGCCTCAAGACTCGCCTTGCCCATACGGGTACCAAGGCTGCAGTCATCGGTCTTTCGGGCGGCCTGGACTCCACGCTGGCACTGCTTGTGACCGTGCGTGCCTTCGATGCACTGGGGCTGCCGCGCACAGGCATCACTGCCGTGTCCATGCCCGGCTTTGGCACGACGCATCGCACCAAGTCGAATGCCGAGTCGCTCGCCCGCGACCTGGGTGTGAGCTTCCGCGAGGTTTCGATCCACGCGGCCGTTGAGCAGCACTTCAAGGACATCGAGCATGATCCGGCCGTGCAGGACGTGACCTACGAGAACAGCCAGGCCCGCGAGCGCACGCAGATTCTGATGGATCTGGCCAACCAGGCTGGCGGTTTTGTCATCGGCACGGGCGACCTGTCGGAGCTGGCGCTCGGCTGGGCTACCTATAACGGTGACCACATGAGCATGTATGCCGTCAATGCGAGCGTGCCCAAGACGCTTGTGCGCCATTTGGTGCGTTATGCCGCCGATGTCTTTGGTGGGCGTATTGCCGAGGTCTTGCTCGATATCCTCGATACTCCGGTGTCCCCCGAGCTTTTGCCGCCCACGGGCGACGGCGAGATTGCGCAGAAGACCGAGGATTTGGTGGGCCCGTACGAGCTGCACGACTACTTCCTCTACTACCTGCTGCGTTTTGGCTTTGAGCCGGGCAAGATCTACCGCATGGCGCTCAAGAGCTTCGAGGGCGTCTACGACGCCAAGACCGTCCACACGTGGCTGCGTACGTTCTATCGTCGCTTCTTTGCCCAGCAGTTTAAGCGCAGCTGCCTGCCCGATGGTCCCAAGGTGGGTTCGGTGACGCTCAGCCCGCGCGGCGATTGGCGTATGCCGAGTGACGCCAGCTCGCGTCTGTGGCTTGCGCAGATCGATGCGCTCAATGCAATTGACTAAGGTTGGCTAAATTGAACCAATACGGGGGTTGCAAGCGTTACACTTTTGCAATCTGATGGCCCGTATCGCACGGCGCTCTTGTCGGAGCGCCGCTTTTTTCATATCGAAAGGTGGCACCATGCAGGCATCGCAGCGTCTCGACCGCTTTGGCGCGGAGGTCTTCGCCTCGCTCAACAACAAGCTTCTCGCGCTGAAGGCTCAAGGCAAGACCATTTACAACATGAGCGTGGGCACGCCCGACTTTAAGCCGTACGACCACGTGGTCGAGGCGCTCACGCAAGCAGCCCAAGATCCCGAGATGTGGAAGTATGCCCTGCGCGACCTGCCCGAACTCAAGCAGGCCGTGTGCGATTACTATGAGCGTCGCTTTGGCGTTTCAGGCATTACGCCGTCCATGGTGCAGTCGTGCAACGGCACACAGGAAGGCGTGGGCCATTTGGGCCTGGCCCTGCTCGATCCGGGTGACACCATTCTGGTTCCCGATCCGTGCTACCCGGTCTTTGAGGCGGGTGCCAAGATCGCCGATGCCAAGCTCGAGTATTATCCGCTGGTTGCCGAGCACAATTACCTGCCCTATGTGGCGGGCATCGATCCCGAGGTGGCCGATCGCGCCAAGTATATGATCGTGTCACTGCCCGCGAACCCGGTGGGCTCGGTGGGTACGCCCGAGGTCTATGAGGAGATCATCGCTTTCGCCCGCGAGCACGACCTGCTCATCGTCCATGACAACGCATACTCCGACATCGTGTTCGACGGCGAGCCGGGCGGAAGCTTTTTGCAGTATCCCGGCGCGCTCGAGGTGGGCGTGGAGTTTTTCTCGCTCTCCAAGTCGTTTAACGTCACCGGTGCGCGTATCGGCTTTTTGGTCGGCCGCGAGGACGTGGTCTCTGCCTTTGCCAAGCTGCGCGGCCAGATCGACTTTGGTATGTTCTTCCCGATTCAGAAGGCTGCTATCGCCTGCCTGAACGGTCCGCGCGATGAGGTCGAGGCGCAGCGTCTGAAGTACCAGGAGCGCCGCGATGCCCTGTGCGACGGTCTTGAGGGCCTGGGCTGGGAGCGTCCCAACGCGCATGGCTCTATGTTTGTGTGGGCCAAGCTTCCCGGTGGTCGCACCGATTCCATGGCGTTTTGCGAGGAGCTCATGGAGAAGGCCGGCGTTGTGGTGACGCCGGGCGCGAGCTTTGGCCCTTCGGGCGCGGGGCACGTGCGCATGGCGCTGGTCCTGCCGCCCGATCAGATTGCTTTGGCTGTCGAGGCCATTCGCGAGGCGGGCCTGTATTAGAAAGGTATTTCGACTCGTCAATAGCTCGAAACCGATTTCGTGCAGTTATTTTACGAATTCTGCAAATAATTTCGGTAAACGGTCGATATTTGGCTGCGAATAGGAGCATAATCAAAGTCCCGATTGGATGTATTGGGATTACGGCAAGCCGCTCGGGTCGTTCCCGGGCGGCTTGTTTGTGGAGAGAGATGGGAGTTTCTAATGGTTAACGAGAAGAAGGTCGCTATTGTCGGCTGTGGTTTCGTCGGTTCGTCTTCGGCGTTCGCGCTGATGCAGAGTGGTCTGTTCTCCGAGATGGTCCTCATCGACGTGGACAAGAACCGTGCCGAGGGTGAGGCCCTGGATATCGCGCACGGCATGACGTTTGCCGAGCCGATGAAGATCTACGCCGGCGATTATTCCGATGTCGCCGACGCCGCCATGATCGTCGTCACCGCTGGCGCCGCCCAGAAGCCCGGCGAGACCCGCCTGGACCTGGTCAACAAGAACGTCAACATCTTCAAGTCCATTATTCCCGAGATTAAGAAGTCCGGCTTCGACGGCATTCTGCTGATCGTCTCCAACCCGGTTGATGTTCTGACCTATGCCGCCATTAAGATGTCCGGTCTGCCCGAGGGCCACGTCATCGGTTCCGGCACCGTGCTCGACACCGGCCGTCTGCAGCAGATGCTCGGCGCCCACGTCGAGGTCGACCCGCGCGACGTTCAGGCCTACGTCATGGGTGAGCACGGCGACTCCGAGTTTGTTGCTTGGTCCAGCGCTCAGGTTGCCGGCGTTCCGCTGAACACCTTCTGCGAGCTTCACGGCCACCTGGAGCACGAAGCCGCCGAGAAGCGCATCGCCGAGGACGTCAAGAACTCCGCCTACACCATCATCGAGAAGAAGCACGCCACCTACTACGGCGTCGCCATGGCCGTTAAGCGCATCTGCACCGCTGTCATGCGCGATGAGCAGACCGTTCTGCCCGTTTCCTCGCTCATGGTGGGCGAGTATGGCCTGTCCGATCTTGCCATCTCCATGCCGACCGTTGTTGGTCGCGACGGCGTTGTCTGCCGCGTTCCCGTGCCGCTGGACGATGACGAGCAACATGAGCTCACCGCCTCCGCCAAGGCCCTCAAGGACATCATCGACAGCGTCGACTTCTCCTGCTAAATCAAGCTCGTTAGAGCGAAAAGCTACAATGAAGGCGTCCGAGCCCACACGGCCCGGGCGCCTTTTTGGTGCAAAGTAACCTGACCCCAATGCACCATAGTTGATGGGAGGGCCATGTCGGATTCGCCTAATTTTTTGACCTATGCCCAGACGGCGTTTGATCCGTTTGAGGAGCGGCCGTTCTGCGCGGTGGATAGTCTGGTCTTTGCGTGGTTGTCCTATTTGCGTTTGCCGGGTGATATGGCGGAGCTGACGAACTGGCAGGGCCTAGACGTACGCGAGCTGCTGCGTGCCGAGTGCTACCGGGACATGATTGGCGACTTGTGGGACCCAGAGGGGAGCAGGGCCTTGCTGGAGGCCGTGGCAGCAAGCCCTCGCTACCGTGGCGTGCACGTTTGCGGCTATCGTGCCGTGAGCGATGTGGTGGCGACGGAGCAGTTTGCAGCCATGGCGTTCCGGTTTCCGGCGGGGTTTAGTTATCTCTCCTTCCGGGGGACCGACAGCACGATTGTGGGCTGGAAAGAGGACTTTAACATGGCGTTCCGGTGTCCTGTGCCGGCCCAGGAATCCGCGGCGCGTTATGTGGACGAGGCGGCGGATGCGATTGACGGGCCGCTTTTGTGCGGAGGTCATTCCAAGGGTGGAAACCTTGCGGTGTACGGTGCGGCGATGTGCTCCGATGTCGCCCGTGAGCGAATCGAACGGGCGTATTCCCATGATGGTCCGGGCTTTGTCGAGGAGTTTCTGAGCGGCAGCGCCTTTGCCGATCTTTCCGGTCGAATCGATAAGACGCTGCCTCGGTCGTCGATCTTTGGCATGATGTTCGAGACACAGGAGGACTATGCCATCGTTGAGAGCACCGAGTTCAGCCTGCTGCAACACAATCCCTTTAGCTGGGTGGTTGATGGTCGCGACTTCGTGTACTGTGAGCACCTGTCCGCCGGTGCTCGATATGTTGATGGCTCCATTCGCGAGATGCTGCTTGCAGTGTCACCTAGCGAGCGCGAACGTTTTGTAGATGCGTTGTTCTCCGTGTTTGAGGCTACGGGTGCTGAGCGGTTTGCGGATATCGCTGGGAATCTGCGCGAGAGCCTGCCCGTGATGCTCCAGGCTGCGCAAGGCTTCGACAAGGAAACGCGACGCTTTGTCTCGCAGACCATCGTGGCAATCCTTAAATGCGCACTGCTGCCCAAACGGCCCCAGATCGACATGTCCGCTGCCGGTAAGAGCCTGGCAGAACAACTCGAGGCGTGGCAGTCCGAACTTCTGCGCTAACCATTGGTGCAAAGAAACCTGGCCCCAATGCAGCAATCTTCGATGCGCTTGGGGCGGGCTTGACCGCTATACTGGTTCGTGCCGAAATCGATCTAGAACGGAATGCCGTATATGAAAATCAATCATGCGATTCTGCATATCCTGGACTTTGACTCTGCCGTTAACGTCATGAGCCAGCGTGAGCTCGATATCGAAAGCCGTACCGTGCGCAATTTCGTAACCACGCATCTGCGCCGCGCACGCACCTCGGCCGACAATAAACGCGCCACGTTTGCCGAGAACTCTGCGTTTGGCGGCGAGCTCAAGGGCTATTTCTTTGGCGAGCGCGAGTTTGTGGACCTGTCGCAGCAGATTGCGGAGTTTATCTCTTCCGAACTCACCAAGGCCGAGAAAGCCGAGTCCACTGACGTGCTCGTGGCGGACTTTGATGACGATGAGGATGCCCGCTGGTTTGCCGTGATGCTGCTGGGCTCCAAGCAGGCTTTTATGCACGAAGTGGGCCGCGAGGAGGGGGAGGTGCGCAACGATATCGCGCGCCACTACGCCATTCTGCCAAACCCCTCGCAAAAGGTGCCAAGCTATGCCATCGTGCGCGCGAGCACCATGGAGATCGGCTATGTGGATAAGAAACGCAAGATCGCCGGCGAGGACCGCATGCTTATCCCCGACGGCCTGCTGCAGTGCGACACGGGCGTATCGGGCAAGGAGGTCATCGATACCGTGACGCGTGTGGTCGAGGAAGTCGCCGAGGAGCACGGTACCAATACGGCCGTAGCGCTCGCCAAGGTTAAGGCTGCCGTTGCCGAGAAGGTTGAGGATGACGAGGAACTGCCGCCTTGGGATATTGTCGATGAGGTCTTTGAGGACGAGCCGGTCATCAAGGAGAGCGTGCGTGCGGTGCTGACCGAGGAGAAGGTGCCTGAGCGCGTTCCCGTGGAGCGCAAGCAAGTTGAGCGCGCGGCCGTGCGTAATCACAAGATCCGTACCGATACGGGTATCGAGATCAGCTTCCCGGCCGAGATGGGTTCGAACTCCGAGTACATCGAGTTTGTCAACGAGCCCAACGGCCTCATCTCCATCGAGCTCAAGAATATCGGCAGCATCGAGAATCGATAAGTTGCGTTACGTCTACAGCGGGAAAGCGAAGGCCGAAGCCCTGGATGGGGTTTCGGCCTTTTTTGCTTGGGGCTGAATTGCGTCGCTGGTTGAACACAAGCCAGCGAAAACGCCCCTAGGCGAGCAAGGTGACGTGAAAGAGGAGGGAAGCGTACTTCGGTACGCGACCGACGATTGAACGTCAGATTGCCGCTTAGGGGCGTTTGTAGCGTCGACTAGTTACGCGGTTTGGTAAAACCGCGTAACCCTACAGCTGGCGCAGGCCTTCCTCGAGACCGGTCTTGCTGTCTGTCTTCTCGTCGCGCATCTTGATGACGCGGGCGGGGACACCGGCCACGACGGCGCCGGCGGGGACGTCCTCCACGCATACGGCGCCGGCGGCAACGACAGCACCCTTACCCACGTGCACGCCCTCCAGGACCACAGCATTGGCGCCGATCATGACATCGTCCTCGATGATGACGGGCGTGGCGCTGGCGGGTTCCACGACGCCTGCCAGCACGGTACCAGCGCCGATGTGGCAGTTCTTACCCACGGTGGCGCGGCCGCCCAGCACGGCGCCCATATCGATCATGGAGCCTTCGCCAATGACGGAGCCGATGTTGATGATGGCGCCCATCATGATGACGGCACGGTCGCCAATCTCGACGCGGTCGCGGATGATCGCGCCCGGCTCGATGCGGGCGTTGATACCCTTAAGGTCGAGCATGGGCACGGCGGAGTTGCGGCAGTCATTCTCGACGTCGTAATAGTCGATGGAGTCGGCATTGGCATCGAGGATGGCCTTGAGCTCTTCCCAGTCGCCAAAGACGGTTTTGCCACGATGGCCGCCGTAGACGTGCGCATCGCCCCAGGCAACCTTCATGCCGGGCTTCTCGCGCACATACAGCTTGACGGGCGTCTTTTTAGGCGCGGTGGCGATGTAATTGATAATCTCCTGGGCATCCATCTCGGCTGCGTTACTCATATGCTGTTTCTCCTTTGCGTGGGTGCGGTAGATAGCTGGTTAGGCGAACATGACCTGGTCGAAGGTGTAGAAGCCAGGGTCGCGGACGACGAGCTTTTGAGCGGCGGCCAGAGCGCCGTTGACAAAGATCTGACGGCTCGTGGCGCGATGCGTGAGCGTGACTTCCTCGTCTTGGCCAAAGAAACTCACTTCGTGCACGCCGGCGACAGTGCCACCGCGCAGCGAGTGCATGCCGATCTCCTTGGGGTCGCGCGCTCCGCACATGCCCTCGCGGCCATAGACGGGGTGGTAGCCTGCCTCGGGCTCGGTTTCGACGACGGCATCGAGCAGCAATTTGGCAGTGCCGCTGGGGGCGTCGACCTTTTGGTTATGGTGCGTCTCGACGATTTCGCAGTCAAAGCCGGGCAGCTCGCGTGTGGCCTGTGCTACCAGATGACGCAGGGCTGCGATGCCGATGGAGTAATTGCCGGAGTGCATGACGCGGGCGTTCTGGCCCAGCTCGCGCAGGCGGTCCATCTGCTCGGGCGTGTAACCCGTGGTGCCCGAGACCAACGCCGCGCCCGTGCGCTCGACATAGGCGACGACAGCATCGAAGGTCGCAACGTTCGAGAAGTCGATGATGACGTCGGCTGCCGGGGCGCTCTCGAACTCGGACAGATCAAAACCGATCTGGGCGACGATATCAAAAACGGGCTGACCGGCGGCGTCGACAACGCCCTCGGCGGTGGTGCGGATGAGCGAGCCCATGCGGCCCGTTCCCATAATGACGGTCTTAATCAAGCAGACCAGCTCCCTTCAGAGCATCGGTAAGTGCAGTGCGCGTGTCGTCTGCCATGGGGCACAGCGGCATGCGGTAGTTTGCCTCGATCATACCCATCTGAGCGAGCGCTTCCTTGACGGGGATGGGGTTGACCTCACTAAAGAGGGCGTTGATGAGCGGCTGAGCGGCAATTTGGATGTCGCGGGCGCGCTCCACGTCACCGTCCAGATAGGCGCGGCACATGTCGTGCACGAGCTGCGGCTGAACATCGGCCCACACGCTGATGGTACCCGAAGCGCCCAGGCTCATGAGCGGTACGGTAAGTGCGTCCTCGCCCGAGTACATGCGGAAGTCGTCGGACAGCAGGTGGGCGATCTTGGCCGCGTAGGCGACGTTGCCCGAGGCTTCCTTAATACCCATGATGTTGGGGTGCGCAGCCAAGCGCTCTACGTTGCGCTCGCTGATGCCGCAGCCGCAGCGGCCGGGGATGTTGTACAGGATGCAGGGGATGTCCACGGCATCGGCGACGGTCTTAAAGTGCTGATAGATGCCCTCTTCATTGGCCTTGTTGTAGTAGGGGGTAATGAGCAGCAGGCCGTCGGCTCCCAAGCCCTGGTAGGTGAGCGACTTGGTGAGCATGGTTTGCGTGGAGTTGGAGCCCGAGCCGGCAATGACGGGGATGCGGCCTGCAACTTGCTTGACCACGGCGGCGACAACGGAGTTATCCTCGTCATCGGTCATCGTGGCGCTCTCGCCGGTGGTGCCCAGGGTGAGGATGGCGTCGGTGCCGTTTTGCAGGTGGAAATCGATAAGGCGCTCGAGTGCGTCAAAGTCGACACTGCCGTCCTTTTTAAACGGCGTAACAAGGGCGACGATCGAGCCTTCAAGATTGCGGATGTCCATGTTCTTCTCCTTTGCGTCCGCGATCTGGATGCGCTTATTCCATTGGGCGGCGACTGCCAGGCGCTCGTCTTGGGCGCGACGGCGAGCACTTTCGGCGCGCGACTTGGCCAGCAGCTCTCGGCCGCTCGGCAGTACGTCGAGCGTGGCAAAGTAATCGCCCGGGCGCTCAGCACGGCGAATAAGGTCGGCCGAGCCATCGGGGCGCAGCAGCACCTCTGCGGAGCGCAGACGGCCGTTGTAGTTGTAGCCCATGGAGTAGCCATGCGCGCCGGTATCGTGGATCACGAGCACATCACCCATGTCGATATGCGGTAACTCGCGATCGATGGCGAACTTGTCGTTGTTCTCGCACAGATTGCCCGTAATGTCGTACGTGTTTGTGACGGGCGCCGCGGTCTTGTCGGAGCCACCCGGCTGGCCCATCACCGTAATATGGTGGTAGGCGCCATACATGGCAGGGCGGATCAGATCGACGGCGCTTGCGTCGACACCGATATAGTCCTTGTAGATTTGCTTCTCGTGGATGGCCTTGGTGACCAGGCAGCCGTAGGGCCCCATCATAAAGCGGCCCATCTCGGTGCAGATGGCCACATCGCCCATACCGGCGGGAACCAGGATCTCGTCGTAGGCCGTGTGCACCCCCTCGCCGATGGCGTGAATGTCGTTGGACTGCTGCTCGGGCAGGTAGGGGATGCCGACACCGCCGGACAGATTGATGAAGGCGACGCGTGCACCGGTCTCGCGCTCCAGGCGCACGGCAAGCTCAAAGAGGATGCGCGCGAGCTTGGGGTAGTAGTCGTTGGTGACGGTGTTGCTGGCAAGGAATGCGTGGATGCCAAAGTCCTCGGCGCCCTTGGCCTTGAGCATGCGGAACGCCTCGAAGAGCTGCTCGGTGGTCATGCCGTATTTGGAGTCGCCGGGGTTATCCATGATGCCGTTGGAGAGCTGGAACAGGCCGCCCGGATTAAAGCGGCAGCTGACCGTCTTGGGGATGGGGCCTGCGACGCGCTCAAAGAACTCGATGTGGCTGATGTCGTCAAAGTTGACGATGGCGCCCAACTTCTCGGCGAGCTCAAAGTCCGCTGCCGGCGTGTCGTTGGACGAGAACATGATGTCGTGTCCCGTGATGCCCAGCGAGCGGGCGATCATGAGCTCGGTATAGCTCGAGCAATCGCAGCCGCAGCCGTATTCGTTGAGAATGGAGATGAGCGCCGGGTTGGGATTGGCCTTGACGGCAAAGTATTCCTTAAAGCCCGGGTTCCATGCAAAGGCGTCGCGCACCTCTTGCATATTGCGGCGGATGCCCGCTTCGTCATATAGATGAAACGGCGTGGGGAACTGCTCGACGATATGCTCGAGCGTTTCCTTGTCCACAAACGGCTGTTTGGCCGCATATGCCTCATTGGGGGTCAATGCCATGTCCCGTAAACCTCGCTATCCAGACGGCGCCATCTGCGCATCGAATCCGCATAGCGTGGACCCAATGTCCGGATAGCGCTCCCGCATTGCTGCAGACAGTCCTGCGGGTGTTTCCCGCAGGCCCACCAGGTTGTTCGTGCCCAAAAAACCCAGTTCGGCGGGTTTCGCCTCCCCACGGGGTCAAAGTCTGCCGACTCGCCCGCGGCTCTTCGTGCCCGCGCCTCTATCAAGTGGTAAAGACCCTACCACGTTGCACTTTACCAAACAAGAGTATTCGTATATAACGTTTAAAAAATGCAGCATCATGCTAGAAACGAGGGCGCCACAATCCTGCGTCACAATAGGTGACAACTGAGTTGCCCCATGAAAGGAATCCCCATGACCGAGCTCCAAGAACTCCGTCGCTA
The DNA here is from genome assembly GCA_037277825.1 of Collinsella sp. Taxonomy (GTDB): domain Bacteria; phylum Actinomycetota; class Coriobacteriia; order Coriobacteriales; family Coriobacteriaceae; genus Collinsella. The sequence goes on along the minus strand of JAYBEF010000009.1, from coordinate 33,517 downwards.
TCGTCGCGACCTGCATCGCATTCCGGAGCTCGACTTCGATCTTCCGCAAACTATCGCCTATATCGAGGGCGTGCTCGCTCCGCTTGCCTGCGAGGTGATCCATCCGTGCCCTAGTTGCGTGTGCGCTTTCTTCGACGCTGGCACGGGTGCCTCGCATGCCACGGCGATTCGTGCCGATATGGATGCGTTGCCTATTGCGGAGACGACGGGCGCCGCTTTTGCCTCGACGCATCCCGGCAAGATGCACGCGTGCGGCCACGACGGGCACATGGCTATGGCCCTCGCGGCGGCAACTTTTGTCGACCGTACGATTCGTGAGCAGCCGGGCGTTATTAAGCGCAACGTGCTTTTTGTGTTCCAGCCGGCCGAGGAAACAACCGGTGGCGCTAAGACGGTATGCGAGAGCGGCGTGTTCGAGCGCTACGGGGTCGACCGCATCTTTGGCTTTCACGTGTGGCCCGATCTTCCTGCCGGTACGCTGGCGAGCTGTCCCGGTCCGCTGCTGGCGCGCTCGAGCGAGACGCACATTCATATCCATGGCACGAGCATCCATATCGCCAAGACCTACGGCGTTCCAGTCGAGGAATCACATGACGCAGCGCTGGCGGCGGCAAAGTTCCTGGTTGCCGAGCGCGAGCTGATGGACGAGCTGGGTGCCGATGAGCCCTGCATCGGTAAGTTTGGCCTGCTGCAGGCCGGCACCGTCTGCAATGCGGTGGCGGGGGAGGCCCATGTTGCCGGTAGCTTGCGTGTGTTTACGGACGCCATGTTCGACCGTGCGCGCGAGGGCGTACGCCGTGCGCTCGACGAGGCGTGCACCGCAACGGGCTGTACGTACGATCTCGACTTTGCCGAGGGCTATCCGCCAGTCGATAACGACCCCGAGTTGTTTGCCCACATTGCGCCTGCCTTGCCCGAGTTGCAACTTGTGGACGAGCCGCTGTTAATTGCCGAGGACTTTGCTTTCTATCAGCGCCATCTGCCGGGCGTGTTCTTCTTGCTGGGCACGGGCGTGCCAGAAGGACAAGAAAACCCGATCGACGCTGATGACTGCCCAGCCTATGCGATGAGCGCTCTGCATACCGATACCATGCTCTTTGACGAGGAGATTCTTCTCAAAGGCCTCGATGTCTACAAACGATTGCTTTTGCTTGACTAAGGCGCAAAGGACTATTTGTTCTAGAAAACACGAACAAACGTACGATATAATAGAGATGTAAGTCTATAGAAAGGTTTGACGTTACTAACGTAAGGCGATACTATGATTGCATCGTATAAAGATGAGGATACCGAACGCTTTGCCATGGGTGTGCGGGTCAGGAGGTTCGTGCCCTTTGAGCGTGTTGCGTTGAGGAAGATTCGCCAACTGCAGGTTTGTGCTTCGCTTGATGATCTTCGCGTTCCACCGGGCAACCGCCTGGAAGCTTTGAAGGGCGATCGTGCCGGTCAATATAGCATCCGTGTTAACGAGCGCTATCGGGTCTGTTTTGAGTGGAGACAGGAGATGGCTTGGAATGTCGAAATCGTCGATTATCACAAGTGATGAGACTTCGGCCGATTTGCTGTCGCCGGTGACTCCTGGTGAGCTTCTCAAAGAGGAGTTTCTTGTTCCCATGGGCATTTCTCAATATCGCCTTGCGAAAGAGACTGGGATTCCGGCTCAGCGTATCGGGCAGATTGTCTTGGGAAAACGTCGCGTGACGGCCGACACCGACCTCCGTCTTTGCCGTTATTTTGGCCTGACGGATGGTTATTGGCTGCGCGCTCAGGTGGCGTTTGACCTTGAGGCCGAGAAAAGGCGGATCGAACCGGAACTCGACAAGATCGTTCCTGTTCAGCAGGCTATCGCACTGTAGTGCTCAAAGATGATGGGGGTGGCGCGGCGATGAGGCGACGCCGACAGTCTGCCGTATATAGTCCGGGTGGATGCGGGTGCGGTTTGCTGCTGCTTCCGGTTATTGCTGTGAGCATTGGCGTGATGTTTGCGCTTGCCGGGCTTGCCGCGGCGGCGCTCGTGCTGTTTATCACTGCCATCGGCGTGACGATTTGGCTCTGCCGCAATCGCGAGCAACGCCGTGCCGACGGTAAAACCAATGTCGGCTGGGTCGTCTTTCTGATCATTGCGTACCTGCTGAGTGCCAGCTACCTTGTTTTCTTTGTCCTGTTGATGATCAGTGCCTTTACCGGGGAATCCGTCACGGTGGGTTGATGCACTGCCAGCAGACGGTCGCGCGCAGTGCGTTTGCTCGGCGTTTGGATAACTGCATTGGTCGTTTACCGCAGCCTTAGCTCTCAGCTAATGAATTCAAGTTCAATCCTTCCTACGATGTGCTGTGTACCGGCACGGTAGCCGGATCGTAGGAAGGATGAATAATGGCAAAAGAGGGAAAGAAGCCAATCGGCAAGATTGTCCTAGGCATCATCGTGGTGCTGGTTATTGTCGGTGCCGTGGGCTCTATGGGCGGCAACTCAACCGATTCGTCTGCGAGCGATTCGGCAAAACCTGCCGAGACGACACGGCAGGCTGAGGAGCAAAAAGAACCGCAAGAACCGTATACCATTGCTGACGAGGCTGAAGACACTTCCAATCAGTTTACCTATAAGATCACGGGCACCCTGACCAATAACACGGACAAGGAAAAGAGCTACATTCAGATTGAATATGTTCTGTATGATGCCGATGGCAACCAGGTTGGAACGGCTCTTGCAAACACCAATCATCTGAAGGCGGGCGGCTCCTGGAAGTTCGAGGCGCTGGGTACGGTGTCTCCCGACCAGGTTGCTAGCTGGGAGCGTTCGGACGTAAGCGGTTTCTAGCATGTTGCATGCACTGGGGGAGGTGAAGTCGTATGCCCGATAAAAAGCTGACTGACGAGTTGCTCAATGAGCTTCTCGACGCGCCAAACATCGATGGCTATATCAAGGAACACGACTTTGCCGCCCCGTCGCTTTCGGATTACTTAAAGCAGTTGCTGCAAGAGAAGGGGCTCGAGCGTTCGCGCGTGGTGCGTATGGCCGACCTCAACGAGACCTTTGGCTATCAGATCTTTACCGGTTCGCGCAATCCGAGCCGCAATAAGGTGCTGCAGATTGCCTTTGCAATGGCGCTGTCGATGAAGGAGACTAACCGCGCCCTGACGGCTGCCGGAGTGAGCGTCCTAAACTGCAAGGACCGTCGCGATGCAATCATTATCTTTTGCATCGACCGTGGCTGTAGCCTCCAAAAGGTCAATGAAGAGCTGTATCGCTTTGGCGAGGAAACGGTGAGTTAGTGGCCAATGGCTGAGCTGGCTGTTGCCGAAACAACTATGCGAACGAACAGGGTGCGGACACCATGGGGTGTCCGCACCCTGCGTTATGATGGACGCCATGGATACTCAGAGCCCAACATATTCCGATGACGAGCTGACTGCTTCACTTGCCGAGCATTTGGCGTCGCTCGACCGCGATGACAGCTATCGTGTGGAGCGCGTGCTCAAGTGCTCGGATGTCGAGACGACCGAACTCGTCTATTTTGAGGGCTCTGGCGGCGGGTCTCTCGGTCCCTTTGTCCGCAAGCGCATCGATGCTTCGGCGCAGATTGGCGGGGCCTACGAGCGCCTGTTTGCGGCTCAGCGGGCCGGACGCCGTTTTGAACACTTACCCCGGATTGTCGATTGCCGCCGCGCGGGCGAGGAGCTCGATGTGGTGATGGAATATGTCGAAGGCGAGACGCTCGAGGCGCTCGTGGGGCGCCTGGGCGCGACGCCCGATTATGCCCGCGAGCTGTATCCCGTTCTGTGTGAAGCGGTGGGCGAGCTGCATGCTGGTTTTGCAGCTGCGGGGGAGCCAGGGGTACCGGTAATCCATCGCGACCTTAAACCCTCGAACATCATCGTATCGGGCGTGAGGTATGCGGCCGATGCTGGCATGACCTTCTCGTCGTTGGTGATTATTGACCTGGGAATCGCGCGCGTATGGCGCGATGGCGCCGATGCCGACACCGTCAAGTTTGGCACGCGACCCTATGCGCCGCCCGAGCAGTATGGGTTTGGGCAGACGAGTGTGCGCAGCGACGTGTACGCGCTGGGCGCCCTGTTGTTCTTCTGCTTGACGGGAGTCGACCCTAAACCAGGGCTCGACATGCGCGAGCAATGCGAGGCGCGCGGTATTCCCACTCCACTTTCCGATGCCGTCTGCATGTCGATGGCGCTCGATCCGGCCAAGCGTTTTGCGAGTGCGGAAGCATTGGGACGGGCGACGCGCGCGGCATAGGATCTGAGTCGCCCCGTGCGGCCTCCTGCGCCTGCGCCTGTCCGTACTCCAGACTCGGAGACAGTGTTGGCGTCCCAAGGGCTCCAGAAACCCGCAGGGCTTCCTGGCCCTGCCGCCTCCGCTGCATGCGGTCTGCTCTCTCGCGTTCCGGAGTCTCTGGGGCGCATTTGGAATACGCTCGTCTGCTTCTCGCTGCTTGTGTTCTTTGCCGGTAGCCACTTTGCCGTCTTTCACCCCACGGGAGCAAACCAAAGCTACCCGACGTGGCTTCTCATAATCGAGTATTTTTTCTTTGTCGATGGCCTTATGGTGCTTATGCATTTTGCGCTGCTCGATAAGCGCCGTCTTCGTCGGCGATTCGCATTGCTCGACAGCTATCGCGGCAAGAAGCTCGCGAAGCTCTTGCTCAAGGCATTGGGTGTGCTGCTCCTATGCATGATCGTCATAGTCGCGGTTGCCAATGCGACCGGCGTCGTCGATACCTCCGCTACCTAAAAGAAAAGGGCCCCATTGGGGCCCTTTGCAGTTGCACTTAGATGCGGTTCATCTGAGCGGCGACTTTGTTGTACCAGTCCTGCCACGTGGGCGGGCAGTACTTTTTGGCCGCTGCCGGGGTAAGGGTGGAGCCGTAGTTGGCGCCCAGATAGGCAACGTGAGCGGAGATGCCCTCGCTCCAGCTGCCAAAGCTGCGCCAACCGCCGCCACGTGCACTCCAGCCCCAGGCGTTGTAAGAATTGGCGCAATAAGCACCCTTGGTGCTCTCGATGCAGGCGATGGCGGGGGACCAACGGGGGTCGACACCGGTATTCCAAGCGGCGACGGCAAAGTTATAGCCCTGGCCTGCCATGGGGGAGCCGGCGAGATAATTGTCGATGCGGCTCGTCCACTCATTAATGAACGAATCGTAATCGGAGCTACCGGTATTGGCGTTGTTCACCGTGGTGTCGATGGTGGTGTTGGTGTTGGTGGCCTGGCTGCTGGAATTGCTGCCGCTTACGCCCTCGCCCGAGAGCTTTTCGGCGGCAGCGGCCTTATCGGCCTCAAGCTTGGCAAGCTCGGCGGCATTTTCCTGCTCGGCTTTTGCCTGTGCCTCGCTGCGGAGCTGCTGGGCCTGCGCCAGCGCATCCTCGGCGTTTTTCTGCTCCGCCTCAAGCTGAGACTTGGCCTGCTGGAGCTCGGCCTTGTTCTGCTCGAGTTCGGTTTGCATATTATTGAGCTCTTCGATCTCGTCGACGCTCGAGCTCGTGATCTGGTTGGTGTATTTGCAGGTCGTGATGAACTCACCCAGGCTCTGCGCGTTGACCAGGAAGCTCACGATGGGGTTAGTGCCCTTCTGGTACTTGTACAGATCGCGCATGGCGGAGCTTGCCTTGGCCTGCTGCTCGGGAAGCTTAGCCTCGATTTCCTCGATGCTTGCCTCATTGGAGTCAATCTGCTTTTGCAGGTCATCGAGCTTGGTGCGGGCGTCGTTGTAGGCGCTCGTAGCGGCTTCGATCTTCTGCTGGGCTGCGGAAAGCTGGTCCTGCGTTGCCTGCGAGGCGGCATACGCCGCAACGGGGGAGAGCATCGGCGTGGCCGTCAGCGCAACGGCGAGCGCGGCGCTCGTGATGATACGAGCCGGCTTCGACGCAATGAGCGCTGCGGTGCGATGATTCGAATGCTGCATCCAGTCCCTCTGCAATCAATCGTAGGTTATGGTTCGAACGGTATTCTACTACTGCTTTCGACCTCAACTTGAACCTTAAAGGTCCCAAAGGGTCAAGTTGAACTTGAGGCTTTGGCTTTGACCTGCAGTTATGATGAATTGTTGAGAAACCATAGAGTTCAACTTTAACGTTACAGAGCCCTGTTTGAGAGGAGTTTTGGGCTGTAAAAGCCATCTCAACGTGGGGTTTTATAACTACAGCGTGCCCTTCTGGCGAGCCCGCTCAATCTCTTCGAGGGCCTCGGCGGGGGTGAACGAACAGGTGCCGTCGCCGAGTTTGATTACCTGGATATCGTCGCCGGCGTAGACCTCTCCGCCCTTTAGTACCACGCCGAAAACGCCCTCGTGGGGAAAGATGCAGTCGCCGGCGAGATAGTAGATGGCGCAGCGTGTGTGGCAGGCCTTGCCGATTTGGCTGATTTCGACAAGCACCTCGCTGCCAAGCTTGAGCTGCGTGCCCAAGGGGAGCGAGAGCAGGTTGATGCCCCGGGTTGTGAAGTTCTCCCCAAAGTCACCCTCGTGTACGTCGAGCCCGCGTGCCTGCGCCGTCTGGATGGACTCCGCGGCTAAAAAAGAGACCTGGCGGTGCCAATGCCCGGCGTGCGCATCGGTGGCGAGGCCAAATTGCTCTATAACGGTGTCGTGTCCATCGGCGACGGGCGACTTGCGCGTGCCCTTGTGCGCCGACGTGTTGATCGAGACGATGCGGGCGGGTCCGTTGTAGGCGTCGTTTGCCATGCACAGGGGAGCGGTCGCTTTCGCACGTTCCGCCAGCTCGCGCTTCGCGGCATTGAGGATGGGATTATCGGTCGGATGGTCTTGGGGCACGTGTGCGCCTTTCGTTTGAGGATGTCAATACGCTGAATCCTACAACAATGGTAGGTTCATTGCCCATTGTCATACAACGGTGAGCGCCGTCTTCGTGCTGGCCTTCGTGCTGGACGATTACGTCGATTGCCATAGATACGGTGGAGCTTTGGGCGCCGGCGGCTTGGCACGCTAGAATAAATCAGTTGCGCAAAGACCGCCCGTTGTGTGGGCAGTTCATGATAGGAAGTTTCCATGGCATTGCAATTTACAGAGCGCGAGTTCATTCCCGTGCTGCTTGGTGGCGACATCAACGCCTATTCGGTGGCGCGCGCCTTCTACGAGGAGTACCAGGTCAAGAGTCTGGTCTTTGGCAAGTATCAGACGGGTCCCGCGTACCGCAGCCAGATTATCGACTACACGCCCAACGTGGATATCGACACCATGCCCGTGATGCTCAAAACCGTCAACGGCATTGCCCAAGCGCATGCCGACAAGACGATTGTCCTTGTGGGTTGTGGCGACAACTATGTCGCTCTCGTGGCTCAAGCCAAAGATGCTCATGAGCTGGCGGATAACATCGTCGCTCCCTACGCGCCCTACAGCATGCTCGAGCAGTGCCAGAAGAAGGAGATCTTCTACGAGCTGTGCGAGAAGCATGGCGTGCCCTATCCGCACACGTTTACCTTTACCAAGGCGATGCTTAATGCCCAGGGTGAGGCGCCTGCCGAAGTGCTCGACCAGATCGATTTTCCTTACCCGATGATTCTGAAGCCTTCTGACGGCATCATGTGGTGGCAGCATGAGTTCGAGGGCCAGAAGAAGGCCTATGAGATTGCCGACCGCGCCGAGCTGGAACAGGTCATTCGCGATTCGTATGCCAGCGGCTACACCGACGACCTGATCTTGCAGGATCGCGTGCCCGGCAACGACGAGTACATGCGCGTGCTCACCAGCTATTCCGACCGCAACGGCAAGGTGCGCATGATGTGCCTGGGCCATGTGCTGCTCGAGGAGCATCAGCCCCACGGTGTCGGCAACCATGCCTGTATCATTACCGAGCCCAACGACGAGCTCATGGGCGGCGTGCGCAAGTTGCTCGAGGACCTTCACTTTGTGGGCTATTCCAACTTTGACGTTAAGTACGACGAGCGCGACGGCTCGTTTAAGTTCTTCGATTTCAACACGCGCCAGGGCCGCAGCAACTACTACGTTACCAACAGCGGCTTTAACGTTGCCAAGTATGTGGTGGACGAGTATGTGTTCAACCGTCCGTTTGAGCCGGAGTTTGTGACGGCTCAGGACGAGGCCCTGTGGATGGTCGTCCCCATGGGCGTCGTCGACAAGTACGTCAAGGATCCCGAGCTGCGCGCTAAGGTGCATCGCCTGGACAAGGAAGGCAAGGGCGCCGACCCTTCGTTTATGAAGGGCGACTTTGTCTTTAACCGCTGGCTGCGCATGTGGCACACCAAGCTGCGCCACTTTAAGCTGTTCAAGACGTATTACAAGTAGATGAGCGCGGCGCCCGTCCGGTTTGCATCGGGCGGGCGCGGGTATGATACGCGCAATTGCGCAAGCGTCATCAAGGAGGCGGCGATGGAAAAGCTGGGAGTTATCGGCGGCATGGGCGCCGAGGCCACGTCGTATTACTACGACCAGGTGGTGCGTCATACGGCTGCTGCCTGCGATCAGGAACATATCGACATGGTGGTGCTCTCCAAGTCGACCATGCCCGACCGCACGTTGGCCATTAAGACCGGCGAGCATGCCAAGCTGCTGGCGACCATGAAAGAGTGTGCCCAGGCACTCGAGTCGCTGGGCTGTGCGCACATTGCCATTCCCTGCAACACGTCGCACTACTTCTACGACCAGATCCAGTCGTTTACGAAGGTGCCGATTATCCACATGCCGCGTGAGTCGGTGCGCTATGCTCTGGCCGGTGCGGTGATGGGGGAGTGCGAGTTCGACCCCAACCTGAGTATGCCGGCCGAGCCGGTGCACAAGATTGGCATCATGGGCACCGACGGAACCGTGGGCGCGGGTGTCTACGGCCGCGAATGTAAGGCTGCGGGTGTTGAGGTCGTCTATCCCAGCGAGAAACGTCAGAACGATGTGATGTCGCTTATCTACGATGATGTGAAGGCCGGACGTGAGCCCGATATGGATAAGTTCGACCGCGTGATGTGGGAGTTCGCCCGTAGCGGCTGCGACCGCGTCATTCTGGCCTGCACCGAGCTATCGGTGCTGCAAAAGTACCGAGAGATGCCCGAGATCACCCTCGACGCCATGGATGTCCTGGTGCGCGAATCCATCATCCGCAGCGGCGTCCCCTACCGCCTCTAGCTTCCGACCCGCCAAAAAGGGACAGGTTTATTTTGGTAGGTTTTATCTGGTGAAACAGTAAAGGCCTCGGCTCGTTTGGTGCGAGCCGAGGCCTTTTGCGTTGGACGGTTGCTGTCGGTGGTGAACTAGAACAGGAAGCCGATGGCGATGAGGGCGATGCTGACGATGAGCGCGGCGATGTCCAGGCCCTTGATGGGGTAGCGCTTGTACGAGCTGGCGCGCGTACGCAGATAGAAGCCGCGCTGTTCTGCCGCCAAGGCTGTGGCATCGGTCTTGCCCACGCTCGAGATGAGCAGCGGCACGCACAGTGGCAGCATGAGCTTAAGCTTCTTGATGGGGTTCTTGGTGTCGTACTCGACGCCGCGTGCGGTCTGCGCCTCCATGATGGCGTTCATCTCCTGACCAAACACCGGCACAAAGCGCAGCGCCGTGGTAAAGGTGAAGGCATAGCGATACGGTACGTGCAGCACCTCGACGCAGGCGTTGGCAAGGTCGTTGAGCTTGGTCACCATGAGCATGAGGATGAGTGGTAGCGCCACACCCAGCAGGCGCAGGCAGGCCTTTGATCCTGTGATGAGGCCCGTGTCGGTGATAAAGCCCCACACCACGTTGCCATCGCGCATAAAGGCCAGCTGGAGCACCAGCATGATAAGCGCGAGCGGAATCAGCAACTTGAGCAGCGAGAACAGACGGTTGACGACGCCGGCATAGGCACCCAGCGCAAGGGTGAGTGCCAAAAAGCCTAGCAGCGCCACGTAGGAGTCGGACAAGAAGATGCCGACGATGATGGCGGCGGCGAGGCCCAGTTTGACGACGGGGTTCAGGTGATGCAGCAGCGTATCGCCCGGCATGTAGTCGATGACGTTAACCACGGTGGATCATCTCCTTGGTAATTCGAACGACATCGGTGACCTCGCTCACCTGCGCAAAAGCGGGCGAGACGGAAGATGCCAGACGGCGCGAGAGTTCAATAACCTGGGGAGGCTCCACGTAGGCACGCCGCATGAGATCGATGTTCGAGAATAGCTCGTGCGTGCGGCCGCGGTCGAGGATGCGACCGTCGGCCATTACCACAATGCGCTCGGCAAAATCCGAGACGACTTCCATATCGTGGCAGACCATGATGACGGCGCAACCGCGCTCGGCCATGGTGCGCACCGTTTCCATGACGGTCATGCACTCGCGGTAATCAAGGCCGCTCGTGGGCTCGTCGAGCACGACGATCTTGGGCTCAACCACTACGACGGAGGCAAGCGCCACCATTTGTCGCTGACCGCGCGAGAGCGAGAAGGGCGCCTCGTCGGCCGGCAAGCCAAAGCGGTCGATGACGAGCTGGGCGCGACGCAGAGCCTCGGCACGGTCGATGCCGGCAAGCTCCAGGCCAAAGGCGACCTCGTTGAGCACGGTGTCCTTGCAGATCTGGCGGTCGGGGTTTTGGAAGAGGGTCGCGACCTCGCGAGCGATGCGGCTCGTGGGAACGGCTGCGGTATCCAGTCCCGTGACGCGCACGCTGCCCGAGGCGGGCTTAAGCAGGCCTGTGAGCAGCTTGGTGAGCGTGGTCTTGCCGGCACCGTTCTGGCCGACGATGCCCACGAGCTCGCCGGGATAGAGGGTCAGGTTGAGGTCGTGGACGGCGGCGCCGCCATTGGGATAGGCGAACTCAACATGGTCGAAGGTGAGTACGGGCTCGGCGTCCTTGGCATGAGGGCGCAACGACGGTGCATGCGGGGAACCGGCGGGCGCCTGGGCTTCGATGACCGCGTGTACGGGGTCGACGATGTCCGAAATCAGGCGCTCGGCCTCATCGACATCCAAGCAAGGGGTGCCGCTTACCAGGCCATCGGTTTGGAGGCTATTGAAGATACGCGTGACGCGAGGGCAGTCGACGCCGATGGCACGGAGCTCGTCGGTATGCGCGAAGACCTCGTGTGGCTCGCCCTGCAGCGCGATTTCGCCATGGTTGAGCACGAGCACGCGGTTGCAGTACTCTGAGAGCAGGGCGACCTTTTGCTCAACGACGACGATGGTGATTCCAAGTGCGCGGTTTGCCTCACGCAGCGTCTCGAAAACCAACGTGGAGCTGGCGGGGTCGAGTGCCGCGGTGGGCTCGTCGAGAACCAAGACGCGCGGACGCATGGCGAGGATGGCGGCGATGGCTACCTTTTGCTTCTGTCCGCCCGAGAGGGTGGCGATCTCGCGGGCGCGCAGGTCGCTGATGCCGACGGTCTCGAGCGTTTCGCTCACGCGCTGCTCGATCTGGTCGTGGGGAACGCCAAAGTTCTCGAGGCCAAAGAGCATCTCGTCCTCGACGACCGAGGCGACCATCTGCGTGTCGATATCCTGCAGCACACTGCCGACGATTTGCGACACGTCGGTCAGCGAGACCTCGCAGGTGTCGTGGCCGTCAACCATGACGGACCCAAAGAACGTGCCGGTGTAGTGGTGGGGCACGGCACCCGACAGGCAGGCGGCAAGCGTAGACTTGCCGGCGCCTGAGGGCCCGATGATGCCGATGAAATCTCCCTTGTTCACGCTGAGCGAGATGTGGCTGAGCGCCTGCTCGGTCTGCGTGCCATAGGAGAACGAGACATCGTCGACGTTGATGATCGTTTCCATGGATACCTTTCATAGTCATTGGGGACGTTCTTTAATGACTAGTCGTTTAAGAACGTCCCCAAAAGCTAGTCGTTTGGGACAGTCTTTGATGGTGAAGCACGGAGACGGCTTTACGAGGGGCCCCAGGTTGGCGCGAAAGAGGAGCGAAGCGTACTTGGGTACGCGAGCGACGAATGAACGCCAAGATGGGGTGGCTCGTAAAGCCGAGCGGGTTAGTTGAGCCTAAGGGCCTTCTGAATGGGCAGGTAGAGGGCGCCGACCAGAATGGCGTTAAAGACGGCGGTCATGGCGACGACGGGCAGCATGGCGGCGGCGAGCTCGCCTACCACGCCGAGCATGGCCATCTTGATGATCATGAAGATGACGCCGGAGACAAAGGTGGTCAGGAAGGTTGCGACAATGGCGATCGCGGGCTTGACCTGACCGTTCTTGCCGGCGGCGTTGACGATGCCGGCCATGAGCATGGCGGCGATGCCTTCGGCGGCAAAATCGACAAAGGGCGAAGTGGTGGTGATCTGGATCACGGCAGCCGAGATGAGGCCAATGACGAGCGCCTGACCGATGTTGGGGCGAACGACCAGGATGGTGAGGCAGAAGGCCGAGATGATGAACTCGGGGCTGATCATGCCGCCCGAGATGCCCGAGATTGCCTTGCCGACGGTGAAGTTGAGGATGAAGCCGGCGGCGAGCAGGATGGCGAGCAGGACGAGGGCGCGGACATCGAGTTTGCCGCGGTCGGCGGTCTGGACGGTGCGGGGCTGGGCGGCGGTGGTGTTCTGAGACATGGTGAAAATCCTTTCGGAAGGGGAGTGCAAGAGAAAAGCGGAGGCGCGTGATGCGAATGCGATCGGGCTCGAGATAGAAAAAGGCCCCCGGTCGAAACCGGAGGCCTTCCAATCACCTAGAGCGCAAAAACAGGCGTGAGGGACTCACTGTCGACCGATCGTATTCGCATCACGCCACCACCAGTTGTTGAGAGACGTCATCGTGTCCTTCATATTGGTGACTCCTTTCGTGATGCCATGGCGCGGTCGCACCTAGTTGCTGTTGCGCTGCACTATAGCACAGCGAAGTGTGTGCGGGGGAATCTTTTTTGAAAAGATTTCAGGCGGGTTTCCCGTCGGTCAATAAGAGCGGGCTAAGCGGGTGAGGTGACTCATGTGCCCCGCCCGCTCAGCTAGGACATGAGGGTCTTAGGCCTTCTTGCGACGATAGATCACGTAGGCGCAGACACCGATGATGACGACGGCGCCAACGGCCATGGCGGCCATGTTGTTGCCCTCGGACTTCTCCTCGGCGGCCTCTTCCTCTTCGGCCTCGGGCTCGGCCACGTCCTCATCGGAAAGGGCCTCGTCGGCGTAGGTGATGGACTCGACCGGGCAGTCGTTGTCAGCATCGTAGTCACTCGGGACGAACTCCTCGGAGAAATCGCCCTCCTTGAGGTAGTCGCGCATCTCCTCGAGCATGGCCTTGCACTTAACATAGGTGTTCTTGGTTGCAGCCTTGCCGGCCTTGTTGGCCAGGGCGGTACGGGCCTCGGTGCCTTCTTCGGCCTGCATGGCCTCGTCGACGGTCAGGTTCTGCTCGATGAGTTCCTTCTGCAGGGCGTCGAGATAGGCGCGGACGCCGGTGGCGCAGTGGTCGCGGTTCTCATAGGCGAGCGTGTTGATGTCCATGAGGACGTAGTTGATGGAGTTCTTGGGCTCCTCGTTGTTCACGACGTCTTCCTCTTCGCAGTGATCGAAGGAGACATCCTGATCGCTGAAGTAGGGGCTGACCTCGGTGAGCAGTGCGGAGTAGAAGGGGATGGCGACGGAGAATTCGGCGTTGGAGAGCATCTCCCACTGAATGGTCGCGATCTCGGGGTCCATGCCCTGACGGATCTGGAAGGTGTGGATCTCGGTGTTGCGGTTGGAGCCGATGGCATAGGCGCCGTCGGTGTTGGCGTTGAGGCCGGCGACATTCTCGCCGCGAGCGGCGAAGGAACGAATCATCTCAAAGGTGTTCCAGTCGGACTTGCCGGGCTGGAAGAACAGCGGCTGCATCTCGTGGACCAGGGCGCCGGTCGTGGCGCGAGCCTCTTCGCGCTCGTCCTTGACGATCTCGTAGTCGGTGCCCTCGGCAAGCAGAGCCATGAAGTAATCACGACCCTGGATATAGCGCGACCACTGGTGCATACCGGCCTCGCTAATCTCCTCGCCGTAGGTCTTGGCGACGTCGAACTTGCCGTCGGTGTACTCGGCAAAGCCCTTCTCCTTAGGCATGGACTCGATGCCTTCGGAATGGAGACAGTTCTCGGTGTCATCGAGGTCGACGTTATAGGTGAGGTTGCCGATGTTGGGGTTGAGCGAGGCGATGTCATCGGCGAGCTTCATAGCAATCCACTGATGGCCGGAAAGCGCGGCGAACAACCAGGTCTCGGTGCTGTCGGCGATGATGATCTGGTCGTTGGAGCAGACGCCCTGCTCGTCGATCAGGCTGCCGATGAGCTCGACGCCCTCGCGGGCCGTGGCGCTCTCGCCCAGGATGACGCTGGCATAGCTGTATTCGCCAATGCCAGTCTCCTCGGTGATGGGGTCGGCCTCTTCGGCCTTCTCGTTATAGGAGGTGCTCAGCGTGGCAGAGCAGGAGACGCCCTTCTCGTTGATGCCTGCCTCGGAATATGCGTCGTAGCGATCTTCCCACTGCGAGGGGTTGTCGCGAACGAAGGTGTAGCGGTAGGTTGCGCCCTTGGACTTGTACTCAAAACCGGACTCGACCGAGGTGTACTCGTTGCCGTCCTTGTGTGCGGGCTCAATGCCAAAGTGCTTGACATAGCGCGGACCGAAGTCCTCGGAACGGCCGTAGTACGTGTTGCCGTCTGCCGTGAGCTTGCTGCCCATGTAGATCTGGGTGCAGGCGAGTGCCGAAGTCGGCATGGCCATGATGGCCGTTGCTCCAAACGCAAGGCCGCAGCCGAGCTTTTTGAGCGTGTTGACAGGATGAGTAAACCTCATAATCCCTCCCAACCGTTGAAACCCCGCGGAACCGTGCAGGATTTCAGCTAATAAATACATCTATTAGCCTATAGGAAGTCTCAATAGTATTCATCTATTTCGATGAAATACTCGATGAGCGTCCTAAAATATGCGATGAGCGGACAAGAATACTCATTATCTAGCTTTATTTAAATAAAGACGCCCTGCAATTACTGTACCTGAATAAAGCGCCTTGCACGGGGCACAAAGAAAAATCCCCCGCTGTCGTGCAAATGCATAAACAACAGGGGAGACGATAATTGGATGAATATCATACCAATGTGGAATTACTTCTTCCGGCGGTGGATCACGTTAATCGCATAGCCGACGAGCATGGCCAGAACAATGACGATAAAGCCGAGCAGGGGATTGTCGTTCATGGGGTCCTCCTATTTTCCGAGCGGGGAGAATTCGTCGACGATGAGGTCGAGGCATTGCGGAAGCGCGCGGGCTCCAAAGACGCCCGAGTTGCTGGAGATGATCTCGCCATCGAACTGCATGCCCAGCGACGGCGTGCAGGTGATTTTGGCTTCCTTGGTCTGGATGATCTTGAACTGCGGACGGCCGAGCACCTTGCCGGCGGGGTCGAGCGCGGCGGTGATCACAGTGGGCAGGAGCTGGACGGTTTTTACGGGCTCGATGACCGCGATGTCGACCATGCCGTCGTTCATGCGGCAGTCGGGGAACAGGTTGATGTCGTTTTGGATGACCGAGGTGTTGCCGGCCATGCAGCAGATGCCGTCGAGCTCCTCGACAATGCCGTCATGCTCAATCGTAAAGTGCGCCACCGTGGGATTGGGCGTGGCGAGCGCGGAGAGGAAGTAAGCGATCTCGCCGATGTCGTTTTTGGTGGGGGCGGCCTTCATCATGATCTCGGCGTCGAAGCCCGAGCCGGCGATGATGATGAAGCCGTGGCGCTTCTCGTTGCCGTTCTCGTCGAGCCAAAAGAGCTCGCCCATGTCGACTTTGACCGTGCGACCGGCACGGCAGGCCTTGGCGAGCGCCGCCGCCTCGGGGGCATTGCCGATGTTGTTGAAGAACAGGCAGGCCGTACCGGAGGGGAAGACGAGCGTGGGGACACCGCATCCGCGCATCTGGTCGAGCACGTTGGAGACAGTGCCGTCGCCGCCCGAAACGACCACGCGGTCAAACTCGCGCACGTCTGCCACGGCGTCCTCGGGTTCCATGCCATCGCCGATAAAGCGCATCACGACCTCGTCGCCGCCCTGTGCAAGGGCGTGCGTGAATGCGAAGATTTCATCTGAGCTGGGGCCCGATGCCGGGTTGTGGATGATAAGGCAGCGCATACTTACGTTCCCGTTCTGTGACTAACCGAGTATAGTTGTAAGGCAATGCCGATATCCTACCCGTGTTTTTCGGGCCTAACCTTATTCGATGGGTTGATATGTACATTTCCACACATCAGGCTCTACTCGACTTTTGCCAGCGCGCCCGTGAGTTCGACGCGATTGCCGTCGATACCGAGTTTTTGCGCGAGCGCACGTTCCATCCGCGTCTATGTTTGGTTCAGATTGCCACCCCTGCTGAGAGCGTCGCGGTCGATCCCCTGGTAATCGACGACCTATCGCCGCTGGCCGAGCTTATGGCCGACGAGAGCGTGACCAAGGTCTTCCACGCGTGCTCGCAGGATATGGAGGTCATGCTCCATACCGTGGGCGTGCTGCCACGACCGATTTTCGATACGCAGGTCGCCGCCGCCTTTTTGGGCGAGCGCCAGCAGATTTCGTATGGCGCGCTTGTTCAGACGTTCTGCGGCGTATCGCTGCCCAAGACCGAGTCACTGACCGACTGGTCGCGCCGCCCGCTGACCGATAAGCAGATTGAGTATGCGATCGATGACGTCAAGTACCTGATCGTCGCCTATACCGAGATGATGAGCCGCCTGCGCGAGCTGGGCCGTGTGGACTGGGTGCTCGACGAACTGCGCCCGCTGGCTGACGAGTCGCACTATCGCGCCGATCGCCACGAGGCGTTCCGCAAGGTCAAGCGCATCAATTCGTGCAGCCGTCATCAGCTGGGTATCGCGCGCGAGCTCGCCGCCTGGCGCGAGGACCGCGCCGAGCGGCGCAACATCCCACGCAAGTGGGTCATGTCCGACGACACGCTGCTAGCGCTCGTTAAGCGCAATCCCGTGCGCGTTGAGGAGTTCCGTAGCATTCGCGGTACCGATCAATTGGGGGAGCGCGACGTGGACGGTGCGCTCATGGCCATCAAGCGCGGTGCGAGCTGTCCGCACGATCGCCTGCCGCTCTTGGTGCGCGGACATCGTCAGATTTCGCCGGAGCTGGAGAGCGTGACTGACCTTATGTATGCGCTTATCCGCCTGGTTGCCGAGCGCTCAGGCGTTGCGACCTCGGTCATTGCCTCGCGCGATGACCTGGCCGACTACATTGAGCATCCCGAGCAGAGCCGCCTGCGCGAAGGTTGGCGCTTTGAGCTTGTGGGCTCGCGCCTGGACGATCTGCTTTCCGGCAATATGGGGTTGACGGTGAAGGACGGCAAAATCGAGCTCCTGTAGGGAAGCCTAGCCGGTTGAGTGGGTAAAATGCCTCCAACGTGTAACTCGACTCGGAGGAATTCGCATGCCTTATTACTATGGATACGGCTTTGGCATCGACCCGCTGTACCTGCTGGTTGTTCTTGTCTGCACGGTGCTTGGCCTTGCCGCACAGAACTATATCAACTCGACGTACAAAACCTGGTCCAAGGTTCGCTCGGACGGCGATACGGGTGCCACAGTCGCTCGCCGCATGCTCGATGCCAACGGTTGTAGCGCCGTGGGTATCAAGGGTGTCGCTGGCGAGCTCACCGACCATTACAACCCGCAGGACAACAACCTGTATCTGTCGGATGCCAACCGTTCGGGCGGTTCGGTCGCAAGTGTTGCCGTCGCCTGCCACGAGGCGGGCCATGCCGCCCAGCGTCAAAGCGGCTATGCCATGATGAAAGTGCGTACCGCCCTCGTGCCGGTCGTCAACTTTACCCAGAACACCTGGACCATCGTGTTACTCTTGGGCCTGTTTATGAACATTGCCGGGCTCACGACCCTCGCGTTGATCTTCTTCTCGTTTAGTGTGCTGTTCCAACTCGTTACGTTGCCTGTCGAGATTGACGCCAGCCGACGTGCTGTGGCGTACATCGAGCAGTCGGGCATGAGCTCCAAGCAGGTCAACGGCGCCAAGAAGGTACTGACGGCAGCCGCGCTTACCTATGTGGCTGCAGCGCTCACTTCGATCATTCAGTTGCTCTACCTTATGGCTCGCTACAACAGAAACTCCAACCGATAACAAATGGGACAGGCAGGCGCCGCGGGGATTCGTGTCCTCGCGGCGCTGTACTATGTGTTGGACTTAATTTCGCACGGGGCCGGAGCCTCTGTGCTCGATAACGAAAGGAGGCTGCGTGGCAGGCTGGAACCTAACCGGTAATGCCGTTTCCGCCGAGTTCGACGGTTCGGACGAGCAAGAGCGCAAGGAGCTCAGCGTGAGCCAGGCGGTAGAGATCGCCGCCGGTGCGCTCGATGCCATTCCGCAGCTGAGCGTTCTGGGCGAGGTCACGGGCTTCCGTGGCCCCAATGCCCGAAGCGGCCACTGCTACTTCCAGATTAAGGACGACTCGGCCGCCGTTGACTGCATCATCTGGAAGGGCGCCTATCTCAAGCGCACGTTCGATCTGCGCGACGGCATGCAGGTGAGCTTTAAGGGCAACTTCAATCTCTATAAGGCCACGGGCCGCATGAGCTTTGTCGCTCGCTCGTTTTCGCTGGCGGGGGAGGGCCTGCTGCGTCAACAAGTGGCGCAACTGGCCGAAAAGCTACGCCGTGAGGGCCTGATGGACGAAGCACGCAAGCGCCGCATTCCGGTGTTTTGCTCGCGTGTGGCGGTCGTCACCTCGTTTTCGGGTGCCGTAATCGACGACGTCAAGCGCACATTGCGCCGTCGCAACCCGCTCGTCGAGCTTGTCTGCGTGGGCGCAAAGGTCCAGGGCGAGGGTGCGCCGGCAGAGCTTATTGAAGGCTTGCGCCGCGCCGCTGCCATTACGCCGGCGCCCGATTGCATTTTGCTCGTGCGTGGCGGCGGTTCCTTCGAGGACCTCATGACCTTTAACGACGAGGAGCTTGCCCGTGCGGTGGCAGCCTGTCCCGTGCCTGTGGTGACGGGCATTGGGCATGAGCCCGATACCTCGATCTGCGACATGGTGAGCGACCGTCGCGCCTCCACGCCAACGGCAGCGGCGGAATCGGTGGCACCGGCTATGACGGAGTTGGCCGACGTGCTCGAGACGCGCCATCAGCGTCTGGGCGCCGCGATGGCTTCGATGATCGGGTCGAATCAGGTTGATCTGGAAATGCTCAACCAGCGCGGTCGTCGTGCTTGGGACACCTATACGGCTCGTCTGGGCGATGCGCTCGATGCCGCCGCGTGCCGCCCGTGCCTCAACGATCCAACGTTTATGGTCGAGCGTCGCGAGTCTGAGCTTGCCTTGACGGCCGATCGTCTGTCCGGCGCCATAACGCGTTCGGTCGGGGCCTTCCGTTCCAACTTCGAGCGTCTGCCCGAGCGCTTGATCGCAAGCACCTCGGGGCTCGATGGCAAGCGCCATGCGCTCACGCTTGCGAGTTCCCGCCTGGAGCATCAGGGGCGCACGATGCTCAACAAGCCCGCGTCCGACCTGGGCCGTGCGGCAGCCTCACTCGATGCCCTGTCACCGCTCAAGGTGCTTGCTCGCGGCTATTCCATCGCGTACAGCGATGATGGTGTGGTCACGAGCGCCAAGACCTTTAAGCCCGGCGACGCCATCCGCGTGCGCATGGCAGACGGCAACGTGGCTGCAACGGTCGATACGGTCGAGTAGGCCGCGTTTCATAGCGATAAACCTTTAGGAAAGGAAACAGATATGGCAGAGAAGACCCCGGTCGAGCAGCTTACGTACAAGCAGGCCTCGCAGGAGTTGGAGCTCATCATTCGCAGCTTGGAGTCGGGCGATATGGAGCTCGAGGAATCGCTCGAGAGCTATACCCGCGGCGTCGAGCTCCTCAAGAGCCTGCGCACCCGCCTGTCCGATGCCGAGCAGAAGGTCTCGGTGCTTCTTAAGGACGTTGACGGCAACGACGTGCTCGCCGACGGCGAAGCCGCCAACACGGACGACAACCTCTCGTTCTAACCATCCCGACCAAATATAATTGCCTTGGTCTGTGAGAAAGGAACCAACCATGTGCGATTGCATCTTCTGCAAAATTGCCAACCACGAGATCCCTTCGACCGTTGTCTATGAGGACGATCAGGTCATCGCCTTCGACGACCTCAACCCCCAGGCGCCGGTCCACACGCTCGTAATCCCCAAGAAGCACTACAGCGACATCGCCGACAACGTGCCTGCCGAGACCATGGGCGCCATGGCCCACGCCATCCAGGAGGTCGCTAAGGCCAAGGGCCTGGAGGACGGTTTCCGCGTCATCTCCAACAAGGGCGTCAATGCCGGCCAGACCGTCATGCACTTCCACATGCACGTCCTCGGCGGCAAGAACCTGGGCGAGAACCTCATCTGAGGGCGCTTTTTCCTTGCAATGAAACGGAAGCTCAAGCACCGATAACTTATATATCAACGCAATAAACCCGAGCGCGAGGGCGTTTGGGTTTATTATTGAAGCGTATGTAACCTGGCGGCGCCACACCGCCTGTTAGTAGGGAGACACATGAACGTTCTGGTCGTCAACGCAGGATCTTCGACCCTTAAGTATCAGGTCATCGATACCAAGTCCCACAAGGTGTCCGCAAAGGGCTCCTGCGAGCGCGTCTGCTTTACCGGCGGTACCTTCACCCACGCTGCCAACGGTTCCAAGAAGGTGACCGAGAACATCGAGTTCCCCGACCACAAGGTCGCCATCGAGGTCGTTCTGAAGGACCTCGAGGCCAACGGCGTCAAGATCGAGGGCATTGGTCACCGTATCGTTCAGGGCGGCTGGTACTTCGGCGATTCCTCCCTCGTCGACGAGGACGTCCTCGCCAAGATCCGCGAGGTCGCTCCGCTGGCGCCGCTGCACAACAACCCCGAGGCCAACGTTATCGAGTACTGCCTGGAGCAGTATCCCGATCTGCCCAACGTTACGGTCTACGACACCGCTTTTCACTTCAACATGCCCGAGGTTGCCAAGACCTACGCCCTTCCCAAGGATGTTTGCGACAAGCTGCACATCCGTAAGTACGGCGCCCACGGCACCAGCTATCGCTACATCTCCAAGAAGGTCGCCGAGATGACCAACGGCGAGGCCCGCAAGGTCGTCGTGTGCCACATCGGCTCTGGTGCCTCCCTGTGCGCCATCGAGGACGGCAAGTGCATGGATACCACCATGGGCCTCACCCCGCTCGACGGCGTCATGATGGGCACCCGCTGCGGCTCCATTGACCCGGCTACCGTGTGCTACCTGCAGCGCGAGGGTGGCTACACCTTCGACGAGGTCGACGAGATGATGAACAAGAAGTCCGGTCTTTTGGCTGTGACCGGTGGCAAGACCAACGACTGCCGCAACGTCGAGGAGCTCGCCGCCGCTGGCGACCCCGAGGCTCAGCTCGCCTTCGACATGTTCGTCTACAAGATTGCCGCCAAGGCTGCCGAGATGGCCACTTCCATGTGCGGCATGGACACGCTGGTCTTCACCGCCGGCATCGGTGAGCACGCTCCGGCCGTTCGCGCCGGCGTTGCCGACCGTCTGGCCTTTATGGGCGTCAAGATGGACCATGCCCGTAACGCCCTGCGTGGCGACGGCGCTTGGTGCCTGTCTGCCAAGGATTCCAAGGTCAAGATCTTTGTCATCCCCACGGACGAGGAGTTCATGATCGCTTCCGACGTCGAGCGCATCGTCAACGGCAAGTAATTGCAAGAGGGGAGGGGCTGGACGACCAAGTGCCGTTCAGCCCCTCTTTTGCGCTCGTTGGGCGATATGCCTGATAGTTATTTATTAAGTTGTGATAACTTCTTATTAACATGCGGCCGCCTTAAGGGGTCTGCGTCGACCGTATTGCACTGCAAAGGAGTCTCATGAACGTACTTGTTGTCAACGCCGGCAGCTCAAGCCTTAAATATCAGCTTTTGGATACCGATACCCGCGAGGTTTTCGCCAAGGGCAACTGCGAACGTATCGGTTCGGACATGGGCATCTTTGGCCACTCCGAGAACGGTGGCGCCAAGCAGACCGAGGAGGTCCCTTTCCCCGATCATCGCTCTGCTATCGCTCGCGTGCTCGAGGAGCTCGAGAAGACCGACTTTACGATTGATGGCATTGGCCATCGTATCGTTCAGGGCGGCTGGCACTTCGATGATTCCGCGGTCGTCGACGATGAGGTCATGGCTAAGATCCTTGAGGTGGCCCCGCTCGCTCCGCTGCACAATTACGGCGAGGCCGCGGCAATCGAATATTGCCGCGAGAAGTATCCTGAGCTGCCCAACGTGGCCGTCTTCGACACCTCGTTCCACATGACCATGCCCGAGGTCGCCTACACCTACGCGCTGCCCAAGGACGTGTGCGACAAGTACCACGTGCGCAAGTACGGCGCACACGGTACGAGCCACCGCTACGAGTGGATGATGGCCAAGGAGATCCTGGGCTCGCGCTGCCACCGTCTGCTTTCGTGCCATCTGGGCAACGGTGCTTCGCTTGCCGCCATTGAGGACGGCGTGTGCCGCGATACCACGATGGGCCTCACGCCGCTTGACGGCCTGATGATGGGCACCCGTTGTGGTTCCATTGACCCGGCCACCGTGTGCTACCTGCAGCGCGAGGGCGGCTACAGCTACCAGGAAGTCGACGACATGATGAACAAGCAGTCCGGCCTGCTTGCCATTTCGGGCATCTCCAACGATGCCCGCGACATCCGCACGCGCGCCTCCGAGGGAGATGAGCGCTGCCTGCTCGCCTTCGATATGTTTGCCTACAAGGCTATGCAGCAGGCCGGCTCCATGATCGCCTCCATGGCGGGCGTGGATACCATCACCTTTACCGCCGGCATCGGCGAGAACGACTGGTCGATTCGCAAGGCTTTCTGCGACTGCTTTGAGTGGCTGGGCGTGCGCATCGACAATAACAAGAACCGCGAGGCCGTGGGCAACGGCCCGCAGGTCATCAGCGCCGCCGGTTCCGCCGTCACGGTCATGGTCATCCCCACCGACGAGGAATACATGATCGCCCACGACGTCGAGCGTCTGACCAAGAACAACTAACGCTCGCATTTGCAAGTAAACGAAAGGCCTCCAGAGCAACAGCTCCGGAGGCCTTTTGCTAGCGGGCAGAAATTCCTGTCCCGAGGGGATATGTACGCTACTCAGCCATCTGAGCCTGGACGGCGGTGATGGCTACGACACCCACGATGTCGTCGGCAGAGCAGCCGCGCGAAAGGTCGTTAACCGGCTTGGCGATGCCCTGCAGGATGGGGCCGTAAGCGTCGGCGCCAGCGAAGCGCTGGACCAGCTTGTAGCCGATGTTGCCTGCCTCGAGGTCGGGGAACACGAGCACGTTGGCCTTACCGGCAACGGAGGAGCCGGGAGCCTTGAGCTGGGCGACGGTGGGGACGATGGCGGCATCGAGCTGCAGGTCGCCATCGATGGCGAGCTCGGGAGCCTTCTCGTGGCAGAACTTCACGGCCTCCTGGACCTTCTTGGCGACCTCGCCGCCGGCGGAGCCCATGGTGGAGTAGGAGAGCATGGCCACGTGCGGCTCAACGTTGCCCATGAAGGTGGACCAGGAGTGAGCGGAGGCGATGGCGATCTCGGAGAGCTCGTCGGAGGACGGGTTGATGTTGAGGCCGCAGTCGGCGAAGATCAGCGTGCCGTCGGTGCCGAACTGCGGGGTGTCGGTGCACATCACGAAGAAGGCCGAGACCAGCTTGGTGCCCGGGGCGGTCTTGAGGATCTGAAGCGCGGGGCGCAGGGTGTCGGCGGTGGAGTGGCAGGCGCCGGAGACCAGGCCGTCGGCATCGCCCATCTTGACCATCATGGTGCCAAAGTAGGTGGCGTCCATCACCTGGGCGCGAGCCTGCTCGATGGTAACGCCCTTCTTGGCGCGGAGCTCGGCAAACTTCTGCGCGTACTCCTCGTGCTTCTCGGCATTGCGCGGGTCGATGACGGTAGCGCCGGGAACGTTGATCTCGTCGGGGTTGCCCAGGATGACGATCTTTGCCAGGCCCTCCTCGATGATTTTGGTGGCCGCGACGATAGTGCGCGGATCCTCGCCCTCGGGCAGGACGATCGTCTTAAGGTCGGCCTTGGCGGCAGACTTCATACGGTTTAGGAAATCGCTCATGTTACTCCTTACAAGCGTTTCGCTAAGCTCCAGGCGCCCGGCTGTTCACGAATAAACCCGCTGCTAGCGGGTTTACCTTACGTTAATGTTCGCCGCGGTGCTTGAGCTTTCCTTGTGTGGCAAGCTCATTATAGGACGCATTAGCGCTATAATCGCTCTGATAAATGTGTCTCGAAGAATGTTCGAGAAAAGCCCAGCTAACGAGCCCGTGGCTTTTGACAAGGAGTATCGATGCAGATTACCTCAGGCCTGCCTGAAGGCTTTAACGCCGGCGCGTACGACATGATTGTCGTCGGTGCTGGATATGCCGGTGCCGTTTGTGCCCGCCGTCTCGCCGAGACCATCGGCTATCGTGTTGCCGTTTTGGAGCGCCGTAGCCACATTGCGGGCAATGCCTATGACTGCACTGACGAGGCCGGAATCCTGATCCACGAGTACGGTCCGCATATCTATCACACCTTTAACGAGCGCGTGCACAATTTCCTGTCGCGCTTTACCAAGTGGACGGATTATCAGCACAAGGTGCTCGCCAACATCAACGGTACCCTTATGCCCGTGCCCTTCAACCATGCGAGTCTCAAGCTCGCCTTTGGTGACGAGCGCGGCGAGGAGCTGTATCAGAAGCTCGTGGAGACCTTTGGCAAGGATGTCAAGGTGCCCATTATGGAGCTGCGTAAGAAGAACGACCCCGACTTGGCCGAGGTCGCCGATTACGTCTACGAGAACGTCTTTTTGCATTACACCATGAAGCAGTGGGGCCAGACGCCCGATCAGATCGATCCCTCGATCACCGGCCGCGTTCCCGTCTTTGTGGGCGATGATGACCGCTACTTCCCGCAAGCCCCCTTCCAGGGCATGCCGCAGGAGGGCTACACGGCGCTCTTTGAGCACATGCTCGACCACGACCTGATCGACGTGTTCTGCGACGTGGACGCCCGCGATCTCTTTGAGATCGACGAGACCACCGTCAAGATCGACGGCAAGGTCTATGGTGGCGAGATCGTCTACACCGGTCCGCTCGATGAGCTGTTCAATCTCGATCTGGGCGCGCTACCGTACCGCACGCTCGACATGAAGTTCGAGACGCTCGATATGGACCAGTTCCAGCCCGTGGGCACCGTCAACTACACCACGAGCGAGGACTACACGCGCATTACCGAGTTCAAGAACATGACCGGTCAGATCCTGCCCGGCAAGACCACCGTCATGAAGGAGTATTCCAAGGCCTATACGCCCGGCTCGGGCGAGACGCCGTACTACGCCATTCTTGAGCCCGAGAACCGTGAGCTCTATGAGCGCTATCTTGAGCGCGTCCAGAACCTGACGAACTTCCACCCGGTGGGTCGTCTGGCCGAGTATCGTTACTACGATATGGACGCTGTGACCAATTCCGCCCTCGATCTTTCGGATGAGATTATCGCCTGCCATGCATAAAGTCATAACATTCGGTATTCCCTCGTATAACGCCGCCAAGGACATGGACCATTGCATCACCTCCATCTTGGAGGGGAGCAATTACGCCACCGATATCGAGATTATCGTAGTGGACGACGGCTCCAAGGACGAGACGGCCGATAAGGCCGACGAGTGGGAGGCACGTTATCCCGGTATCATTCGCGCGGTGCACCAGGAGAACGGCGGCCACGGTATTGCCGTCCTTTCGGGTCTGCGCGAGGCACAGGGCACCTACTACAAGGTCGTCGACTCGGATGACTGGCTCGATGCTGCGGCTCTTTCGACTATGCTGTCGATTCTGCGTGGCTTTGAAGAGCGTGACCAGCGCGTTGACCTGTTTATCTCGAACTACGTGTACGAGAAGGTTTACGAGGGCACGCATACCGCTATTGGCTACAAATTTGCCCTGCCGCGCAAAAAGATCTTTTCCTGGGATCAGATCGGTCATTTCCGCCTGGACCAGAACCTACTCATGCACAGCCTGTGCTATCGCACGGATGTGCTGCGCGAGTCCAACCTTCCCATGCCGCCGCACACGTTCTATGTGGACAACATCTACGCCTACGTGCCGCTGCCGCGTTGCAAGACCATGTACTACGCCGACATCGACCTCTATCGCTACTTTATCGGTCGCGAGGGCCAGAGTGTCAACGAGGCCACGATGGTCAAGCGTCTGGACCAGCAGTTCCGTGTGACGCGCATCATGATGGAGTCGTACCACCTGTACAGCGATGTTGAGTCGTCGCGTCTGCGCTCGTACATGATGGGCTATTTCACCATGATGATGGCGATCTGCTCGGTGCTCACCAAGCTTTCCGAGGAAGATTGCGCCGACGAGCGCCTAAAGACGCTGTGGAATGATTTGAAGGCCTACGACGAGCGCATGTATCGTCGTGCCCGCTACGGCGTGGTCGGGTTCTTCACCAATCTGCGCGGACGGGCCGGAGACAAAACCACACTCGGCCTATACCGTCTTGCCTCAAAGATCTTCAAATTCAACTAGCTGCCGAGTAATCGCTGCTGATAGGTTGACTGGGCCCCTTGGCCTTTAGTTTGCTACTGCGAACAGTCCTGCTCGCACGGAAAGCACATTAAGTGCTTTCCGGCTCGTGCGGAACTTGTATCAAACTAAAGGCCAAGGGGCCTCTGCTATAAGAATCGATTGTCAGGTTATTTGAATTTGAAGATCTTCGACGCGCGGTACACAGGGGCCTGGGCTGAAAAAATATTAGTTGGTAGTCGGTCGGAGGCGGGCGGGCATTACGTTTGTCGCGAGTTCCGCATGCAAAGAAGGCCACTTAATGTGGCCTTCGTCTTGCATAGGACTGTAGAGCAGCAAACGTAATGCCCGCCCGCCTCCGACCGACGGTCGAGTGAGATTACTTCGCAGCACCTGGGATTCCGTGGGAGGTTTTGGCGGTTTTGGCTCCGTTTACGATGGCGGTTTCCAGGGCCCTTACGGCGAGCATGCCCAGCAGGTCTAGGGGAACGGCGGCGTTTGCCTGGGCGCCCAGTTTGCCGCTGGCGAGGGTGTAGATGGTGTCGCCGTCGTTGGTGGTGTGTGTGGGGCGGATGGCGTGTGCGTAGGCGTCTGCGGCCATCTGGGAGACCTTGGTGGCTTGTGCCTTAGTGAGTTCCACGTTGGTGACGATGCAGCTGATGGTGGTGTTGGTGCGGTCGAGCGGCATCTGCATGGATCCGGCGGCGGCAAAGGCTGCGAGTTCCATGTCGACGATCTGGTCGCTATCGGCTGCGGCGCGCATGCCGGCGACCCACTCGCCGGTGAAGGGGTCGACAACGTTGCCGCAGGCGTTGACCGAGACCACGGCGCCCACCTTGATGGGGCCGAGTGCCACGGCGGCAGCTCCAAGGCCGGCCTTCATGCAGGTGGCAGGCCCCATGAGCTTACCCACGGTAGCGCCCGTGCCGGCGCCTACGTTGCCCTGTTCGAGCTTGGTGGGGGTGTGGTCGAGTGCTTCGCGCACGGCGGCGATGCCGGCCTCAATGTCGGGGCGCACGGTGGGGTTACCAAAGGCGAGGTCGAAGATACAGCTGGAGCACACGATAGGCACCTGCGTGGGGCCGACGGGAAGGCCGATGCCGCGGCTCTCAAGCTCGCGAGCGACGCCGCTTGCAGCCTCGAGGCCAAAGGCCGATCCACCCGAAAGGCAGACGGCGTGGACCTTGTCGACGGTGTTCTCGGGTCGCAGCAGGTCGGTTTCGCGCGATGCTGGAGCACCGCCGCGAACGTCAACGCCGCCGGTGGCGCCCTCGGGTGCCACGATTACGGTGCAACCGGTGCCGGCCTCCTCGTCCGTATAGTTGCCATAGCAAAAGCCATCGACATCGCAGACGTCAATGGCCTCGAGCAGTGTATCCATGTTTAACTCCTATCGGTTTTCCGCCGCGCCTTG
The DNA here is from genome assembly GCA_037277825.1 of Collinsella sp. Taxonomy (GTDB): domain Bacteria; phylum Actinomycetota; class Coriobacteriia; order Coriobacteriales; family Coriobacteriaceae; genus Collinsella. The sequence continues at coordinate 5,590 of JAYBEF010000009.1, read as the reverse complement.
TGCCCGGTCGGGATCCGTACGGTACGCCAAAATTGTAGGCGCCGGGGGATACCCAGCGCCAGATGCAATTACGAGAGTTTTTGAATCGCGCGCGCGACGCGGGCGATGGGTAGGCCCACCACGTTATAGAAGTCGCCCGAAATATCGTGCACGAGCATGCGTCCTCCTGTGCCCTGAATGCCGTAGGCGCCGGCCTTGTCCATGGGCTCACCCGAGGCGACGTAGTGCTCGATCTGCTCGTCGGTGAGCTCGTAGAACGTCACGTCGGTCACATCGACAAAGGACAGGCTTTCGGCGGCATGCGGGGCGGCCGTATCGCCTGCCTTAACGATGCAGACGCCGGTTGCGACCTGGTGCGTGCGGCCTGAAAGCTCGCGTAGCATAGTGCAGGCCTCGTCCTCGTTTGCCGGCTTGCCCAAAATCTTGTCATCGAAGGTGACGATGGTGTCGGCTGCGACGGTCAGCTCGTTGGACTCGGCATGCTCGGCGGCGATGGCGGCGGCTTTGGCTCGTGCCAAGCGCTCGACAAGTGTAAGCGGCGCCTCGCCATCGTACGGCGTTTCATCGATATCGGCAGGAATGATGCGAATGTCATAGCCAGCTTCGCGCATGAGCTCGATGCGGCGTGGCGATTGCGAAGCCAAAATCATAGCTGGATGCCCTCGGCGACCTTCTCGACGGCCTTGTCGCCGGCGAGCGTGCGCAGCAGTTCAAGCGCAAAGGGGAGCGACTGGGCCATGCCGCTGGCGGTGATGATGTTGCCGTCGTGTGTAACCTTGTCACCGGTATAGGCGCCCTCGGGGAAGCTCTTCTCAAAGCCAGGGAAGCATGTGGCGTGGCGCCCCTCGAGCAGGTCGAGCTCGCCCAAGATAAACGGGGCGGCGCAGATGGCGGCAACGTGCTTAGTTGCGGCGAACTCGCAGACCACGTCGCAGACGCGCTGGTCGGCGCGCAGGTTGGTGGCTCCGGGCAGGCCGCCGGGGAGCACGACGCAGTCATACTCGTCAAAGTTGATCTCGTCAAAGAGCGCATCGCAGGTCACGGGAATTTGCAGCGAGCTCACGACCTCACGCGTGGGCATGATCGAGACGAGCGTGGCGCGCACGCCGCCGCGACGCATGACATCGACCATGGTCAAGCATTCAATAGTTTCAAAGCCATCGGCGGCGAGAACGGCAACGCTGGGCATGAGGGTTCCTTTCATAGGCGGCATACAATTAGCCGTCTTATACCCCGAAGACCTCCGCTTGCCACGCTCGATTTCCCAATGATTTTTCTGAGCAATGATTAAGTGGCTAGTTGCGCCTAAGGTGGACGACCGTCTCGCAGTGGAAGGTTTGCGGGAACAGGTCGACTGGCGTGATCTTTACGGGGGAGAAGGTGCCTTCTTCGACAAAGCGTTTGAGATCGCGCGCCAGGGTGGCCGGGTCGCAGCTCACGTAGGCGACATCGCGAGCACTCGTGCTGGCGATAAGGTCGATCGCCTCGGGGGCGAGGCCTGCACGCGGCGGGTCGACCACCAAGACGTCGGCATCCTGGTCGGGGAACTCGCGCACCGCGTCTCCGCCAATGACGTCGACGTTATCGAGCTTGTTGATCTCCAGGTTACGGCGCAGGTCGCGCACGGCGGGGCCGTAGGCCTCGACGGCGGCGACAAAGTCGCAGCGGCGGGCGAGCGGCAGGGTAAAGGTGCCGGCACCGCAGTACAGGTCCACGGCAAGCTCGTCTTCCTGCGGGTCGAGCGCTTCCATGACAAGATCGATCAAAATCTCGGCACCCTTGGTGTTGACCTGGAAAAAAGACGGGGCAGACAAGCGCATCTGACCCTCGGCGATATTCTCGGTCCATGAGCCCTCTCCGGCGAGCATTTCGACCTTGGAGACACGACGGGCCTTCTTTTCGCCCTTGCTCATCACGCGCACGATGCTCGTGGGATGAGCGGCGTCCGCCAGCACGCGGGAGACCTGCGAGCGCGGAAAAGAGCCTGTGGGCGTCCAGAGTGCGACCTCGAGTGCCTTGGTGCGGCGCGATGCGCGAATGCCCACGCGTTCGAGCCCCAAGTCATGGCTGCCGCTTAGATAGTTGAGTGCGCCGACGACCGATTTGAGCGCCTTCGGGAAGCGCTTATCGAACAGCGGGCACGTATCGACGGTCACGATTTTGCTGGGGTCGACACCGTGCATGCCAAGGCGCACGCGACCGTTGACGACGGTCGGTTCGAGCTCGATTTTATTGCGGTAGCCCCAGTCGTCCTTGGTGTGGCAGATGGGCTGTACCAACTCATCGACCTGCTCAGGAGCGAACTTGCCGATGCGCTCGAGCGTGGAGCGCAGGTTTTGCTCCTTGGCGGCGAGCTGTGCCGTGCGTGAGAGATTGCCCCACGAGCAGCCGCCGCAGATGCCCACGAAGGGGCAGGGAGGCTGAATGCGATCGGGGCTTGGCTCCAGAATCTCGGTGGTGCGGGCACGCATGAACGACTTGCCGTCCTGTACGACCTCGGCCTCGACGGTGTCGCCTGCCACGGCGCCCTGCACAAAGACGGCCTTGCCGTTGTCGGCGTGCGCCAGCCCGTCGGCGCCGTAGGTCATCGATTCTATAGTGAGCTTCATATTCCTGCCTGTCATTCGCGTTGTTGTTCGCACCATGGTAGCAGGGAAAAGCGCCCCGCATCCGAGGCTTTCCTCAAATGCGGGGCGCTTCTACAAACTGCTTCTACAAACGACTATTTCGTCTTGCCGGTAATGAGCGTCTTAAGACCCAGGCCGATCAGGCCCAGGCCCATGCGCACGCGACCGGGGCGATGGCGCTCGATGGCCTTGGTCTTGCCAGCGGGCTTATCGCGACGGGCGTTCGTCTCGGGTGCGGGCTTGGTGACCTGCGTCTCGGGCCGAGGTGCAGGTGCAGGCTCGGGCTCAATGACGGTCGCCTGGACCTCTTGGACCTTGGGTGCTACTGGCTGCGGCTCGGCCTCGGGGGCAGGTTCCGCCTCAATGACGGGCTCGGGCGCGGCCTCGGCGTTTCGATAGGCACGCTCCAGTAGAGCTTCCTGCGAGTTGAAGGGTTTCTCACCCTCTGCACGCTCTACGGGGACCCAGGTGCCGTCGCTCGTGAGGCTGCGGGCCTTCACGTTGTCGCGCAGCTGCATGCCCATGTACTCGTGTACTAGGGCGCGGCAGGTGGGGTCGAGCACGGGGAAGGCGATCTCCACGCGGTGCTCGGTGTTGCGCGTCATCATGTCGGCCGAGCTCAGATAGATCATGTCCGAGTCCACGCCAAAGGCGTAAACGCGCGCATGCTCCAAAAAGCGTCCGACGATAGAACGGACATGCACGTTCTCGGTCTTGCCCGGAACACCGGGCTTGAGGCACGAGATACCGCGGATGATCATGTCCACGCGGACTCCTGCGCACGATGCCTCGGCGATTTTGTCGATGACCTCGCGGTCGGTCAGCGAGTTGAGCTTAAAGAACACGCGGGCGGGCTCGCCGGCAAGGGCGCGCTGGATCTCGCGATCCAGGCCGCGCATGATGAGCGGTTTCAGTCCGACGGGCGCCACACCCAGGAAGCGGTAGTCGCCGCGCAGGTTGCCCAGCGACAGATTGCGGAAGAACAGGTTGGCGTCTTCACCGATGCCGGGATGGGCGGTCATGAGCATAAAGTCGCTGTAGAGTTTGGCCGTCTTCTCGTTAAAGTTGCCGGTGCCCAAAAGCGTGAGACGGGTGAGCGCCATGCCCTCGCGATAGGTGAGCTGGCAGATCTTTGAGTGGCATTTAAAGCCCTCGGAACCATAGATGACGGTGCAGCCCGCCTCTTCCAGACGCTCGGCCCACTCGATGTTGTTCTGCTCGTCAAAGCGGGCACGAAGTTCCATGAGCACCGTGACCTCTTTGCCGTTCTCGGCAGCATCGATCAGCGATTCGCACAGGCGGCTCTGCTTGGCCACGCGGTAGAGCGTGATGCGCAGCGAGATGCACTCGGGGTCGTAGGCGGCCTCGTGCACCAGATCCAGGAAGGGGTTCATGGCCTCGTAGGGATAAAAGAGCAGCTTGTCGCCCTGCAGCACCTGTTCGCGGATGGAGCGGGTCATGTCGATGTTGGGGTTGGGCTGCGGCTTAAACGGCGTAAAGAGCAGCTCGTTGCGCAGGTGCTCGGGAATCTTGCCCTCAATGCCAAAGACGTAGCCCAGGTCGAGCGGGATATCGCAGGTAAAGACCGAGCGACGCGAGAGCTCGAGCGCCTTGCGGATAGTCTTGAGCGTCGCCTTCTCGAGCGACCCCGAGACGGCGAGCACTACCGGCTGCAGGCGCAGGCGCTTCTTGAGGATGCGCTTCATGTGCTGGCGGTAGTCCTCTTCCTCTTCGACGCCCTCGCCGTCCGGATCGATGTCGGCGTTGCGGGTGACGCGGATCAGCGCACGATCCAGCGGCTTATAGGAGCCAAAGCAGCTGTCCAGGCAGGCGAGAATGACGTCCTCGAGCAAGATGTAGGAGTAGGTGCCGGTGGGCGAGGGAATCTCGACCACGCGGTTCATCGAGGCGGGAATCTCGATAAGGCCCAGCAGGCTCTCCTCGTCGGTGGCGCCGTCCAGACCACAGGCCAGATAGAGCGCGCCGTTGCGCAGGTTGGGGAAGGGGTGGCGCGGATCGATGACCAGCGGCGAGATGACCGGCGACACGTAGGCCTGGAAGTAGCGGGTTACGAAGGTGCGCTCCTCGGGCGTAAGCGAATCGATGCGGGCGCGGTGAACGCCCAAGGTGTCGAGCTTGCCTTCGATGCTCTTAAAGATGGATTCCCAACGAGTAAGGAGCCCGGGCATTTCGGCCATGACAGCATCGACCTGTTCGGAGGCGGTCATATTGCTCTTGTTGTCGACAGGCTGTTTTTTGAGCTCTGCCAGATCGGACAGGCCGCCCACGCGCACCATGAGAAACTCGTCGAGGTTAGACTCGAAAATCGACACGAACTTTAGACGCTCGAACAGCGGAACGGTCTCATCGAAGGCTTCGTCGAGCACGCGGTTGTTAAAGCGCAGCCAGCTAAGCTCTCGGTTTTGCGTGTACGAGAAGTCGCGCGGCGGCTTGCGCAGCTTTGCAGCGGCTTGCTTCTTTTCGATTTTGCTCGGCATATGCATCTGTCCATTCAGTCCCCGTAGGGGACGGTAGCCTAACTCTTATTCACTATTGTCTCAATTTAGTCGACCGCTGGCACGAACGTATCGCGTGAACGGTATCTTTACCTACTTCTTACGCTGCCAAGGCATGCAACTAACTGCCCAACTCGTTTAGAAACAATCTATATCCATACTCAATTGGTGAGGATGTATGAATAAGAATGATTGCGAGCTGAATATAATCGAATCCAAATTGAATCATGAACAAACGACATATATATGCAGAAAACCGTTTTAGCTATGCAATTCCTAAACATGAAAATATTTGTGCAATCTAGCTTAATTCCTTAGAAAAAAGAACATTTACCTTTGAAAACCTGCTTTAGAGAACCGAAGTGCATCATGGGGGAATCATATGAGATATACCGTTCATCACACTTTGCTGACCGTTCGGGGGCGAGGTGGAATTGCAGGTGGTTT
>JAYBEF010000008.1:0-5695 GCA_037277825.1 Collinsella sp. | reverse complement strand
GCAAATAATGTTCAACCTGTGGTTCCGCTTTTCGGCCACGCCTGCGTGCTTGTCGCGCAGGGTAGGCTAGATGCAAGCGTAATACGTTAGAGCGCGGCGCCGCCATCTGGGCGGGCCGTGCTTTTTTAAGACGGGAGCCTTCCCGTGAAAGGAGCCGCCCATGGCAGCACCCGAGCAGCTGTTTAACGTTCGTGAACGTAAGCGTTTTGAGCGTCACGACATCTGGGAGCGCATTGCCGAGAACGGCACGATTTCCGCCGCCGTCATGGTGATCGCTGCCATCGCCGCCGTTATCTGTGCCAACACCGATGCCTACGAGGCCATCCATCACTTTTTGGAGACCCCGCTGTATGTGGGCCTGGGCAACCTTACGGCCGGTTTCACCGTTGAGCTTTTCGTCAACGACTTCCTCATGGCGATTTTCTTTTTGCTCGTGGGCATTGAGCTTAAGTATGAGATGACGGTCGGCGAGCTCAAGAACCCGCGTCAGGCCATGCTTCCCATGCTGGCGGCCGTGGGCGGCGTCGTCGTTCCCGCGTGCATCTACCTCATCTTTAACCATGCCGGCGCGCACAACGGTTGGGCTATCCCCATGGCAACCGATATTGCCTTTGCGCTGGGCGTGCTGTCGCTTTTGGGCAATCGCGTGCCCAACGGCGTGCGCGTGTTCTTCTCGACGCTCGCCATCGCCGACGACCTGATCTCTATCGCCGCCATCGCCATCTTCTACGGTCAGAGCCCCAATCCGTTTTGGCTGGGTGCCGCCGCGGTTGTGACCTGCGCACTCGTGTGGCTCAACAAGACGCAGCACTACCGCCTCGCCCCGTACTCGGTGCTGGGCTTGCTGCTGTGGTTCTGCATGTTCAAGAGCGGCGTGCATGCCACGCTCGCCGGCGTCATCCTGGCCTTCACCATTCCGGCCAAGTGCGGTGTTAAGCTCGATAGCCTTACCGATTGGCTGGGCGAATGCCTGCCGTTGCTCGACGACCGCTACGATGACGAGGCGCACATCCTGGGCCAGCATGACTTTACCGTCTCGACCACTAAGGTCGAGCGCGTCATGCACCGCGTCACCCCGCCGCTCATCCGTATGGAGCGCCTGATCTCCACGCCGGTCAACTTTGTGATCCTGCCGATCTTTGCGTTTGTCAACGCACAGGTTCGCCTGGTGGGTGTGGACATGAGCACGCTGCTCACCGACCCGGTGACACTCGGCGTGTACTTTGGCATGCTGCTGGGCAAGCCGATCGGCATCTTTGGCATGACGTTCGCCCTGGTCAAGCTCAAGGCTTGCCAGTTGCCGCGCAATGTCAACTGGCACATGATCGCCGGTGTGGGCATTCTGGGCGGCATCGGCTTTACCATGTCGATCCTCATCAGCGGCCTCGCCTTCCCGACGGCCCAGTTCGAGGTCCTGGCTGCCAAGGCCGCTATTCTTGCCGGTTCGGTCACCGCTGCCGTGATCGGCATGATCTACATGAACGTGGTCTGCAAACACCCCACGCCCAAAGACGAGTAAGAGCACATACAAGTTTGAAAACGCCGCCTGTGAACACCATCACAGGCGGCGTTTTAGTCATTGGACACGCTCTTAAATGACTAGGTTTATTCCACGGTGCCGTAGACGGCGCCCCAGCCGTGGGCGGCTAGGGCCGAGTTGAGCTGGTCGCACAGGGACTGACGATCGTAATAGCCGGGCGGCAGCAGGTTGACGATCTCCATGAGGTCGGGCGCCAGGTCCAAGATCTCGGCCTGCACAATCAGGTCGAGGCGGTCGATGGCGTGGCGGTCGTAAAACAGTCCGTCGACCAGGCGCTGCAGGTCGCCGAATTCCTCGGCCTGAAACGATCCGTACTCCATAGTGCCTCCTTGGGCGCCCCACGCCGGCATGCGCGGCGATGTCGTAAATCATTGCGATGAACTTAATCTATCACGGCTTCATGCCGTTGCGGCGGTGGCGGTCTATACTTAGACGAACTGCAACGTCCCGCTTCGCGAAAGGTCGCACCCATGCAGACGATCTACCAGAAGATGGAAACCACCGAACTCGATGCCGCCATCGAGGCGCTCAAAGCCGAGGTCGCCGAGGTCAAGGCCAAGGGCCTGGCGCTCGACATGGCCCGCGGCAAGCCGTCGCCCTCCCAGGTGGACATCTCGCGCCCCATGCTCGATATCCTCAACGCCGACGCCGATCTGCACGACGGCAACGTCGACTGCTCCAACTACGGCTGCTTCGAGGGCATTCCCTCGGCACGCAAGTTGGCAGGGGAGTTCCTGGGCTGCCCCGCCGAGCAGACGCTCGTGCTGGGTTCGTCGAGCCTTTTGATCGAGCACGACATCGCCGGCATGTTCTGGCGCTGCGGCTCGTGCGGCAGCGAACCTTGGGAGGCTTACGAGGCCGCTCATGACGGCAAGAAGGTCAAGTTCCTGTGCCCCGTTCCCGGCTACGATCGCCACTTTGGCATCACCGCCGACCTGGGCATCGAGAACGTCCCCGTCGCGATGACCGACAACGGCCCCGACATGGACGAGATCGAGCGCCTCGTTGCCGCCGACGACTCCATCAAGGGCATCTGGTGCGTGCCCAAGTATTCCAACCCCACGGGCATCACCTTTAGCGAGGACACTGTGCGCCGCCTGGTCGAGATGCCCACGGCCGCGCCCGATTTCCGCATCTTCTGGGACAATGCCTACTGCGTGCACGACCTGTACGACGAGACCGACGAGCTCGCAAACATCTTTGACCTCGCCCGCACGGCGGGCACCGAGGACCGCGTGGTGGCCTTTGCCTCGACGTCCAAGATCACCTTCCCGGGCGCCGGTATCGGCTTTATCGGTGCGAGCCCCGCGGTCATCGCCGAGTTCTCCAAGCGCCTGAAGGCCGGCCTCATCAGCGCCGACAAGCTCAACCAGCTGCGTCACGTGCGTTTCCTTCCCACCATCGAGGCGGTCAAGGAGCACATGAAAAAGCATGCCGAGTTTCTGCGCCCGCGCTTTGAGGCCGTTGAGCGCAAGCTCACCGAGGGCCTGGGCGAGACGGGCTGCGCCACCTGGACGCACCCCCGCGGCGGCTACTTTGTAAGCTTCGATGGTCCCGAGGGTTCAGCCCAGAAGGTCGCCGCGCTCTGCGCCGACCTGGGCGTCAAGCTCACGCCGGCTGGTGCCACCTGGCCTTATGGCAAGGACCCGCGCGACACCAACATCCGCATCGCGCCGAGCTATCCCACGGTCGAGGACCTGGAGGCCGCGCTCGATGTGCTGGTGCTGGCCGTCAAGCTTGTCGCTGCCGAGCTTGCGCGTGCCGAGCGCGCCTAACGCGCGGCTTCCCGTACTATCCGCACTTTCGATACGTAAAGGAGCGTATACATGGATTTGGGTATTTCCACCAACCCCACGCCGGAGATCTACACCATTAAGGTAACCGGCGAGATCGATATCTCTAACGCCGATAGCCTGCGCAATGCCATCGACCTGGCGCTCGAGCAGCCCACTGAGGCCGTTGAGCTCGATTTTGCCCAGGTGAGCTACATCGATTCGACGGGCATTGGCGTGCTCGTGGGCGCCGCGCACCACGCGGTCGACCACGGTAAGCGCTTTAGCTGCACTAATGTGCAGCCCCAGGTGATGCGCGTGGTTCAGCTGCTGGGCGTCGACCAGGAGATTTCGATCACGGCGGCATAATCTTTGCCCCCAAAAGGGCGTGCCGTTTGGCATATGTTTGTGATGCGCTCGGACGTTTTGGCGTCCGGGCGCTATACTTGACCGAATGAATAGACGAGTTCCGGCCGAATGGCGCGGTGCGGGCTCGACTCACATCGAGCCTTGGAGGTATGTGTGTTTGGTATTGGAGAGGGTGAGCTCGCGATCATCGTGGTCTTCGGCTTTTTGCTGTTTGGCCCGGATAAGCTCCCGCAGATGGGCCGCACGATCGGCCGTGCCATCCGTCAGTTCCGCGAGACGCAGGAAAAGATGACGGCCGTTGTTCAGTCCGAGATTATCGATCCGGTGAGCGAGGCCGCTTCGGCCCCGGTCAAGCCCAAGAAGGCTGCTGCGACCGACGACGATTCCGATGCGGACGAGGATGCCGCCGAGACGGCAGCGCCCGCCAAGAAGGAGACCTTTGCCGAGCGTCGCGCCCGTCTTGCTGCCGAGAAGGCCGCGAGCGAGGCTGCCGCCGAGGGCGAGGGTGCTGCTGAGGAGTCCGAGGCCGAGGGTGCCGAGCCTGCCGCTGCCGCTGAGCCTGTCGTCGAGCCTGAGCCTGCTGCAGAACCGGAGCCCGAGCCCGAGCCGGCAGAGCCCACGACGGCCGACCTCTACGCCCGTCGTCCCCGCAAGCGCAAGGCCGTCGTCGACCAACTTGCCCGCGAGCTCGAGGCCGAGGACGACGCCGCTGCCGCCGATGCACCGAAGGGAGGCGATGAGTAATGCCTATCGGACCTGCGCGCATGCCGCTCTTCGATCACCTGGGCGAGCTCCGTCGCCGCCTGACCATCGTGGTCGTGTCGGTGTTTGCCGCCGCCATCGTGCTGTATTTCGCCACGCCCGTGGTGCTCGACATCCTGGAAGACCCCATCCGCTCCTTTGTGCCGGACGGTAAGTTCTACATCACCACCACGCTCGGCGGCTTTGGCCTGCGCTTCTCGCTGGCCATCAAGATGGCCGTGGTCATGTGCACGCCCATGATCATCTGGCAGATTCTGGCATTTTTCCTGCCGGCACTGCGTCCCAACGAGCGCAAATGGGTCGTGCCCACGGTGCTCGCCTCGACGGTGCTGTTCTTCCTGGGCGCCATCTTCTGCTATTTCATCATCATCCCGGCGGGCTTTGAGTGGCTTATCGGCGAGACCTCGGCCGTCGCCACGGCGCTGCCCGACCTGGAGAACTACGTCAACATGGAGCTGCTCTTTATGATCGGCTTTGGCGTGGCGTTTGAGCTGCCGCTCATCATCTTCTACCTGTCCGTCTTCCACATCGTGTCCTACGCGGCCTTCCGCGGCGCCTGGCGCTACGTGTACGTGGGCCTGCTTGTGGGCTCGGCTGTGATTACGCCCGACGGCTCGCCCGTTACGCTGGGCCTCATGTATGGTGCCCTGCTCTCGCTCTACGAGATTTCGCTCGCCATTGCCCGCGTGGTCATTACCGCGCGCGAGGGCAAGGAGGGCTTGTTTGTGAGCCGTCTGGACCTGTTCTCGGACGATGAGGACGACGAGGAGTAAATCGGTATGCACGAGGTTGGCATTGTCAACGGCATACTCGATACAGTGATTCGCGCGGCGCGTGGGGCGGGGGCCTCGCGCGCCGTTTTGGTAACGCTGCGTATCGGGGATATGACCGAAGTTGTGCGCGAGGCGCTGGACTTTGCGTGGGAGACATTTCGCGATGAGGACCCGCTCACGCGGGGCTGCGAGCTCGCGGTTGAGGAGATTCACCCACAAAGTGAATGCCTGGACTGCGGCGAGGTCTTCGACCACGATCGCTTCCACTGTCGCTGTCCCCAGTGTGGTGGTGCCAACGTGCGCCTACTGCACGGCCGCGAGCTCGATATCGCGAGTATCGAAATCGAAACCCCCGACGATTAGCCCGCTAGCCATCTGGTGATGGGGTATAAAGGGGCCAAAGTAAGGAGCGCTAAGTATGGCTGAGAAAACGATTGATATCGCGTCGCCGATTCTGTCGCGCAACGAGCGCCTGGCAG
>JAYBEF010000007.1:0-2468 GCA_037277825.1 Collinsella sp. | reverse complement strand
AGCGAGCGGGCCGCAAGTGCCCCAGGTTGCCGTGAAAGAGAAGCGACGCGTACTTCGGTACGCGAGCGACGGTTTGAACGGCAAGATGGGGTGCTTGCGGCCCGCGCAGCGTCGAGCAGTTACGCGGTTTGGTAAAACCGCGTAACAAATTAGTCGCGCGTGAGCTTGCGATGCACACGATGCGGCTGGGCTGCGTCCTCGCCCAGGCGCTCGATGCGGTTGGCCTGATAGGCCTCGAAGTTGCCCTCGAACCAATACCAGTTGCCCGGATTCTCGTCGGTGCCCTCCCACGCCAGAATGTGCGTGGCAACGCGGTCCAGGAACATACGGTCGTGGCTAATGACCACCGAGCAGCCCGGGAACTCGAGCAGCGCCGCTTCGAGCGAGGACAGCGTCTCGACGTCGAGGTCGTTCGTGGGCTCGTCGAGGAGCAGCAGGTTGCCTCCCTGCTTGAGCGTAAGCGCCAAGTTCAGACGGTTGCGCTCGCCACCGGAGAGTATGCCAGCACGCTTCTGCTGGTCCTGGCCCTTAAAGCCAAAGCTCGCCACATAAGCGCGGCTCGGAACCTCGGTCTCGCCGACCATCATGTGGTCCAGGCCGTCCGAGACGACCTCCCACAGGTTCTTGTCGGGGTCGATGCCAGAACGGTTCTGATCGACATAGGAGATCTTGACGGTCTCGCCCACCTCGAGCTCGCCCGAAGTCAGCGGCTCCAGACCCACAATCGTCTTGAACAGCGTGGTCTTACCGACGCCGTTGGGGCCGATGACACCCACGATGCCGTTGCGCGGCAGGGTGAACGAAAGGTCATCGATGAGCACACGGCCATCGAACTCCTTGTGCAGGTGATGGGCCTCGAGCACCTTGTTGCCCAGACGCGGGCCCACAGGGATGCGGATGTCGGTCCAGTCGAGTTTCTGGCTTGCGCGGGCCTCGGCCTCCATCTCCTCGTAGCGAGCCAGACGGGCCTTGTTCTTGGCCTGGCGAGCCTTGGGCGAGCTGCGCACCCATTCGAGCTCGGCCTCCATGCGCTTGGCGAGTTTGGCGTCGCGGTTGCCCTGCGCCTCGATACGGGCGGCCTTGGTCTCCAGATACGTGGAGTAGTTGCCCTTGTAGGGATAAAGGTGGCCGCGGTCGACCTCGCAGATCCACTCGGCAACGTTATCCAGGAAGTAGCGATCGTGTGTGACGGCAAGCACCGCGCCCTGGTAGTTGTGCAGGAAGTGCTCGAGCCACAGGATCGACTCGGCGTCCAGGTGGTTCGTGGGCTCGTCGAGCAGCAGCAGGTCGGGAGCTTCGAGCAGCAGCTTGCACAGGGCCACGCGACGGCGCTCGCCGCCGGAAAGTACGTTGACCGGCATGTCGGAATCGGGCAGCTGCAGGGCGTCCATGGCCTGGCCGAGCTTGGAATCGATATCCCAGCCGTCGGCGGCATCGATCTCGTCCTGGAGCTTGCCCATCTCGGCCATGAGGGCGTCCATGTCGCAGTCCGGGTCGCACATCTCCTCGCCGATCTTGTTGAAGCGATCGACCTTGGCAATCATGTCGCCAAATGCCATGCGCACGTTCTCGATGACGGTCTTGTCGTCATCGAGCGGCGGCTCCTGCTGCAGGATGCCCACGGTGTAGCCGGGAGTGAGCCTGGCATCGCCGTTGGAGACCTCCTCGATACCGGCCATGATCTTGAGCAGGGTCGACTTGCCCATACCGTTGGGGCCCACGACGCCGATCTTGGCACCGGGGTAGAAGCTCAGGGTCACGTCGTCAAGGATTACCTTGTCGCCATGGGCCTTGCGAGCCTGATACATCTGGTAGATAAACTCCGCCATATGCCTGTTCTATCCTTTCTACCTGCTGTTTTCCTATTCTTGTTTCGCTTTAGTGGAAACGAAATGAGGAAATCAGCTCTGAAACGTAACGAAAAGGGGCATGGTTGCCCACACCCCTTAATACTACCTGGGAAAAGTCCCCCGAAACACACTATGAACTGCGTACGCTAGTTTTCCGCAACCCTAGCGAACGGCTCGCTGCGATTTGCGCCACAGCAGATACGAATAGACGTAGACGGCTCCGATCGAACCAAACGCCAGAACCGCAATCACCGCGGCGACGACTTCACTCGAAAGCACGCTGCCTGCCACGCCCATCACAATCAGGCCAATACCCAGCACCATAAAGCAGGCGCCGCCAAAACGCTGCGTACGGCGCCAGTTCTCGGGATCGGCAAGCGCCCAAGGTGTCTTGATGCCGAGCGTATAGTTCTGCTTCACACGCGGCAAGTAGTTGCCTACGCCGATGAACAGCAAACCGACAACACCGGAAATCAGCACGTTAACCGAACCGACCGCCGGCACCACGCCCCAGACCGTAAGCTCTCCCAGCCAGCTTATGGCGCACATGAACAAGGTGAAGGCGATTACGAAGCCCTGATAGAACTTGCCCGAGGTTCGATATGCCTCACCTTTGGG
>JAYBEF010000006.1:0-1768 GCA_037277825.1 Collinsella sp. | reverse complement strand
CGCACCACGTTTATGATCGCGCACCGCCTGTCCACTGTCCGCGACGCCGACGCCATCATGGTCCTCGAACACGGCCGCATCATCGAGCGCGGCACGCACGAAGAGCTGCTCGCCCAGCACGGCGAGTACTGGCAGCTGGCGCATGGCTTAAAAGAGCTGGATTAACCCGTTCGAGCACGATGCTTTGATCCCTCCGTGCCCCTCACCTCGCCTCAAACCATCACAACATTCGACGTTTTTTGCCAAAATCGGGAAAAGCATCGAATGTTGTGATGGTTTTTCTGCCACTCGATCGAGTGGAATCGCTTTCTTGCGCACGAAGGTGTGCGAACCCGTGAGCAGGGGAATAAGGTTGGTTATCCGACTCCATTGGAGGGCTCATGGATCTGCCGATCGTCCTGTCCCATAAGACTGCCTGGCTGTACCACAACGTGGCGCGCCCGTCCGAGCCGCTCTCGCGAGCAAGCAGTCTATACGATGAGGACTCGCTTGCCAACGAGGGGGAGCCGACCGCGAGCCTGCCCAAATTGGGACTCGATGCCAAGGGACTGAGGGCTTCAACGGCAGTTGGGATCGTTACCGACTATCTGGTTTCGCTTGGTATTCCGCGAGAAGAGCTCGATCATATCGACACGCTCGTCAACTTTGATTTTGAGCGCTCGACGCCGGCTGGATTTAGGTGCCACGTGTTTGGGGCGCCGATACCTCCAGGCCATCTTATCGAGGTGGCGGAGGGCCTTCTGGTGGTTGATGAGGCCATGTGCTTTGTCCAGGCGGGCTCGTGGATGAGCGAGTCCGAGCAGCTGGAATATGGCTACGAAATCTGTGCCCGATACCATTTGAATCATCTGTCGACAGGCGATTATATCGAGATGGGGCAGAGGTATACCGTTGCCGACTTGATTGCTTATTGCAATGAGAACCGATCTCGTCAGGGGGCTATACGCGCGGCCGCTGTGCTCAAGCGCGTGCACGATGGCGCGCGGTCGCCCATGGAGACGGCCACCGCAATCATGGTCGTAGCAAAACGTTCCCAGGGCGGGCTGGGATACGCCAAGATCGAGCTCAACCATCGGGTCGATGTTCCCAACGAGTTCAAGTATCTCGCAAAGGCCGGGTATTTCGAGATTGACGTATATGCGCCTGCAAGCGGTACAGGGATTGAATACAACGGCTCGGACCATCTTGATAAACAGCGCAGCGCGTCGGATGCGGAGCGTATGACCGTGCTGAGTGCGCTGGGCTTTAGGATGATCGTCCTCACCGGGACTCAGTTTGCCCACCAGCTGCAATTGCACCGGGCGATGAATGCCATCGCACTCGCTATGGGCCTTAAGTGCGACCGAAGCGAGGTGTTTCAGAAACGTCAAAACGACCTGCGAGAATTCGTGATTCGGCACTGGGACGGCGGCCTTTAGGGGTGCTTTGGTCCTTCTACGGGGCGCTGCGGCAGGCAGACCATCACAACATTCGACGTTTTTTGCCAAAAACGAGAAAAGCATCGAATGTTGTGATGGTTTGCGTGCTGAGGATGGGCTTGGAAAGTCCGTTTTGCTCGAAGCGACCTGTCCTGTCGTACGGGTGTCGGCATGATTCTCTCGTGGGGTATTATGTTTTCCGAAGAATAAAACGCCGCGTGAGAGGAGGGCTGCGTGGACGGGCACGTGCAACATGACGGCTTTGGCCGCGATATCAACTACCTGCGCATTGCCGTTACCGACAAGTGCAATTTCCGCTGCATCTATTGCATGCCGGCCGATGGCGTGGC
>JAYBEF010000005.1:0-1735 GCA_037277825.1 Collinsella sp. | reverse complement strand
ACGCTCGAGAAGCAGCTGCCCAAGCTCGAGAAGGAGGCCAAGCGCGACAAGGAGCTCATGCCCAAGTTTGAGGTCGCCAAGCGCCTGCTTGCCTGGCTCAACGAAGGCAAGCGCGCCGCGTCCATGGAGATGACCGACGAGGAGCGTGCCGCTGCCAAGGGCCTGTTCCTGCTCACCATGAAGCCCATCCTGTATGTGGCCAACGTGGACGAGGATATGCTCAACGACGACCTGGCGCCCATCGACGGTGTCAAGCCGTTGCCCATCTGCGCCAAGATTGAGGCTGAGCTTTCCGAGCTCGATCCCGAGGACGCCGCCGACTACCTGGAAAGCCTGGGCCTGGAGCAGCCCGGCCTGGACGTGCTCGCGCAGGCCGCTTACAAGCTGCTCGGCCTGCAGTCGTTCTTTACGGCCGGCGAGATGGAGGTCAAGGCCTGGACGGTTCGTCAGGGCGCGACCGCCCCGCAGGCCGCCGGCGTCATCCACACCGACTTTGAGCGCGGCTTTATTAAGGCCGAGGTCATTGGCTACGACGACTACATCGAGCTCGGCGGCGAGCAGGGCGCCAAGGCCGCCGGCAAGCTGCGTATTGAGGGCAAGGACTATGTCATGGCCGATGGCGACGTCGTGCACTTCCGCTTTAACGTGTAAGGGCGACGCGCATGTTCAAATATGGCAAAAAAGCTGGCTACATGGGTATTGCGCTGCTCGTACTTGCGGTGATTCCGCTGGTGGTCGCAGCGTGTGTTATCCCCAACATTGGTCCCGAGGTGGCAACGAAGTTTAATGCAGCCGGCGAGGCGACGCGCTGGGGCAAGAGCTACGAGCTGCTGGCGTTGCCGGTGCTCAATCTACTGCTGAGCGTGGCGACGTACTTTACGGCGGGACGCCAGGCTAAAAACAATGATGACTCCGCCGCCATGGCGCGCATCGTGTGCGAACGCTACCTGCGCAACGGTTGCATCACGGGTGTGTTCCTCAACGTGATCAACGTTTACTTTATGTACTCGGCGATTACCGGAACGGGCTTTGGCTTTGGTTTCTAGCTTGTCCTTTTAGGCAACGAGTCTGCACACATATTCGATGGCTGCTGCGAGGCCGCCGCTCGATCGTGGTTTAAAGACCATATCGGCGGCGGCCTCGTTTTCGTATCCGGCGCCGCGAAGGGCAAGTGCGATACCAGCTTCTAAAAGGAGCGGCAGGCCGCGCTGGCTGGTTGCGATTACGGTAGCCTGATTGAGCGAGCAGCTGTGCGCTTGGCATTGGATGGCAAGTTCTCCTTGCGCCGGGCAAGGGACCAGAACGGCGGCGACGCGACTTGATAGCAATGCAAATGCTGTGCGCTCATCGGGCGAAAGGCATTCTGCTTCAACGACGACGAGCTTGGGCGGTGCGCTGTTTGTGCGAAGCGTGGCTCGGTACGTACGGACCGAAGAACCCGACATAGAAAACTCCTGTGTATTCGGCAAAACGTAAACTATAGTTTACGTTTATGTTCGGCTCCATTTCAAACTCGGCTGCATGGACGAACGTGCGAAACAGATTCTTGGCAGGCGGGTCGAAGAGACACGCAGGGACCTTGGTATCTCCAAGGTTGATTTTTGTGTGGCGACAGGAATCAGCCGACCCTACCTCGACCGAATCGAAGATGGGACGGCAAATTTCACGCTCAAGGTTCTATTTAAGATCGCGCCCGCACTCGGCATGACGGTGTCAGAGCTTCTCGAGGGTATCG
>JAYBEF010000004.1:0-1716 GCA_037277825.1 Collinsella sp. | reverse complement strand
ACCACGATGTTGTCGAAGCCCTCGGTCTTGTAGCCCTCGATGATCACCACGTCGACATCGTTGTAACGCGACAGCAGCTCGCGTGCGGGCATCTCGTCCTCCTCGCGCGTGTCGGCGTACTCCGCCCAGCGCGTGGCGCAGATGAGTCCCACGTGCTTGGATCCGGCCTGATGATGGCGCCAGGTGTCCTTAGCGGGTACATCGATATCAAAGCCGTGATGCCCATGATGCTTGAGCGAACCCACGCGCAGGCCGCGGCGGGTGAGCTCGGCGATAACCTTCTCGACGAGTGTGGTCTTGCCCGAGTTCTGGTAGCCGATAAACGCGATCGCGGGGACAGCCGGGGCCGGAGCTGCGGGCGCGACGGCGACGGGTGCGCTCGCGGGCGCGGCACCGTCAGCGGCCACGGCCTTAGCAGCAGCAACCTGACGCTCGGCACGATCCCACACGCCCGAGCGGCCGCCCTCCTTGTGCAACAGGCGCACGTCGACGATCTCCATGCCGCGATCTACCGCCTTGCACATGTCGTAGATGGTCAGACATGCGGCACTCGCGCCGGTCAACGCCTCCATCTCGATACCCGTCTTGCCCGTCACGCCCGCCGTGACCAGCACGTGAAAGCCGACCTGCCCGTCCGCGCGCGCCGGCACCCAGCCCTCGGGCATGTCCTCGGCCGGCGTCCCCGCCGGAGCGATGGGCGCAATATCGCACTTGCTCTTGGTAATGAGCAGCGGATGGCACATGGGGATGATGTCGCTCGTGCGCTTGATGGCCATAATGCCCGCCACGCGCGCGCAGGCAAGCACGTCGCCCTTTTTGGCGCGGTCCTGCAGCACCATGGCTTGCGTCTCGGGGTGCATGAGGATGGTGCCCTCGGCGATGGCAATGCGATGGGTCTCGGCCTTGTCGGACACGTCGACCATGCGCACCTCGCCCTTGGCGTCCACGTGCGTCAGCTCGTCGCGGCGCGCGTCACGGGCGGGCTCGGCGGCAGCGCTGGCAGTCGGCTGCACGACCGTGGCGACATCGCCGGCCGCAGCCGTGGCTTTATGGGCAGACATCGCGGCCCTGCGAGCGGCCTTGGTGGCATCGGCGTACCTGCTCTTGGCCATATGATCATCCTCCGATTTGGGACATAAATCGTTGCGTGCCCTCAATTATCGCGTGTTCCTGCGGTTTGTGGGCGACGGCATCGCGCCAAATCGAAAGTACCTGCATATCATCACCACGGCGCAGGGCGTCGCGCACCGAATACTCGGCATCGCTGAACAGGCACGGACGCACGTTGCCATCGGCCGTCAGACGCAGACGGTTGCAATACGCACAAAAATGATTGGACATGGCGCTAATGAAGCCGA
Organism: Collinsella sp.; assembly: GCA_037277825.1. Taxonomy (GTDB): domain Bacteria; phylum Actinomycetota; class Coriobacteriia; order Coriobacteriales; family Coriobacteriaceae; genus Collinsella. The sequence goes on along the minus strand of JAYBEF010000004.1, from coordinate 358 downwards.
CCGTTCCCGCCGCGCCCGGAAAGTGCCAATAGCGCGCAGGGCCCGCGCCGGCAGGAGCGTCGTTGATGTCGAGCGGCTCGAGCTCGCCCAGTCCCGCCGCGGCGGCCCCGGCATTGATGCGCGCCCGCAGCTCGTCGCTCGGCACGGTATCGCTCGCGTCCCACAGCTCGGGATTGAGCGCGGGCGCATGCGGGTCCACAGCGCAATGCGAGCTTGTGTGCTCGTCGCCGATGGGCATGTATTCGATAAAGCGCAGGTGGATGGGGCGGTCGAGCGTGAGCCGCGCAAGGGCCGCCACATCCTGGTTGAGCCGGCGCACAACAACGCAGTTGACCTTAACGGGCTCAAAGCCCCAAGC
>JAYBEF010000003.1:0-1686 GCA_037277825.1 Collinsella sp. | reverse complement strand
CGGTCTGTTTTGCCGCGCGCTTTTATTTCGTGGCTTTAAGATACGGCCTTGGCACGGCAGCGCCACTTGTGGCTCGACCGAAGGCAGAACTGCAAAACGAGCGGCGCCGTTTTTGGGACGAACGGCGAGAGACGTCATTCGTCTTGGACGCTTTCATCTTGCCTGCTTTTGAATACCTGTTGCCGTGACGCTTGGCGCGCGGCGCGGCAACGTTCATACCATTTGTCAGGCTTTTGGCGCACATACCCATGTGTCGTGCATCTTTTTATGTAGGATAGACAAGTTACACATGAGGCAAGGTGATTCGAATGGCATACGGATACAATGACGGCGACCAACGGCCACAAAGCGTGCGCCTTGCCGGCCGCACCACGCCAACGCCCAGAATCACCTCCGACAACGACAACCCGCAGCGCCCCCAAGAGCAGCTCGGGGCTTCTTCGCGACAACAAAGCCGTACCGTGCAGCAGTCAGACCGCGTGAGTACGAGCACACGCCAACGCCAGACCGACACATCGCAGCCACGCCGCTACGATCGCCGTAAGACCGACTACTACGTCAAGCGCTCCTTTTCGCGACCTCAACGCGATCGCGGCAATTCCGCCCCTCACCCCGTGTCGCATACCACAAGCCACACGCTTCCGGCCCGCCGCCTACGCCTTGCGCTTTGCTCCATCGCCGCCTGCCTCGTCTTTGTGTTTTTGGGATCCTGTATCTCCCACGGATCAGCCGGTCTTGAGCCCACTGCCGAGGACAAGCTGCTTAAAGCTCCCGTCGCGCCCGGTTACTCCTTTGCGTTCTCGACCCCATGCTCGCAATGGCGGGCCGGCACCATGCCCCACATCTACCAAATTGACCCCGCATGGTCGGAGCTGCCCTATGCCAGTGGCACTATTCGAGAAAACGCTTGCGGTCCCACTTGCCTCACCATGGTCTATATCTTTAAGACCGGCCACACCGATAAGACGCCGGTCGATATATGCGCACTGGCCGAAGCCGGCAACTACGCCCCCACCGGTGCCACCGAGTGGTCGTTTATGACAGGCGGTGCGTGGCAGCTGGGGCTCAACGGAACACAGCTCTATAACGATCGCGAATCGATTACACAAGCGCTTCGCTCGGGTGTGCCCGTCATCGCCGCAGTGCGCCCCGGTACGTTTACCAACGTAGGCCACTACATCGTGCTCTACGGCATCGACGATGCCGACCAGATTGGCGTCTACGACCCCAACTCGGCCAGCCGCAGCGCCCGCCGCTGGGGCGTCGTAGAGGTCCTCAACGAAGTCGAAGCCATGTGGGCCTACTACTAGTCATTGGGGACAGACTTAAATGAGTGGTCATTGGGGACGCTCTTGTTTGACTAGTCATTTAAGAACGTCCCCAATGACTAGGTGAATAGCAAAAGCCCCGCAGTCGGAGCGGACTGCGGGGCTCATGAAGAGAGGCTAGTTTGTGGGCGCTTTGCCTAGCGCCCACGAGAGAGGCAACAGAGTAGAGACTACTCGTGAATGCGGGTACCGGAGAGGCCGGCCATGGTCTCGGCGGCCTTGTCCAGAGCGCCGATGATGCAGGTGCGGCCCTTGCGGGAACGGGCGAACTTGATGGCAGCGCGGACCTTGGGCTCCATGGAGCCCTTGCCGAACTGGCCCTCGTCGGCCAGGCGCTCGGCCTCGTCGGCGGTGAGGT
>JAYBEF010000002.1:0-1684 GCA_037277825.1 Collinsella sp. | reverse complement strand
TGCTCGAGAAATGCGACTTTTTGACCAAGCTTCCCCAGCGTGGCATGACCGAGAGTCTCAACGTTGCCCAGGCGACCACCGCGCTGTGCTTTGAGTGGCTGCGCCGCAATGCCGGCGAGCTCATGGGAGAGGAGTAGCGCATGTCCAAGAAGAACCGCGCCAAGTCTAAGGCCAAGCGCTTTGGCGAGGGCTCGGCCAAGCCGATTGTTTCGGCCGCGACCTATGGCGTGGGCGGCAATGCGTTTACGCAGGCCATCGCCGATCCGGTCTCGACGGTGCACTCCAATAAGCCCGAGCTGCTGGTGGTCGACGGCTACAACGTGATCCACTGCACGCCGCGCTACGAAAAGCTCGTATACGACCATTCCGACGATCCGTATTCCAGCGACGTTCACGATATGGCGCGCACCGCCCTCATCAACGACGTCGCCGCCTTTGCCCAGGGCCGCTACGAGGCCGTGATTGTGTTCGACGGCGCGGGCAATATTTCCAGCGAGCGCCCCAACCTGCCGGCCCGCGGCGTGCGCATCGAGTTTTCGCCGACGGGCGTCTCTGCCGATACCGTGGTGCAGAAGCTCTGCATCGAGGCACGTGAGGAGGGTCGCGCGTGCTCCGTGGTATCGAGCGACGGTACGATCCAGGCCGTCGTCATGGGCAAGGGCGTTACGCGCATCTCGAGCCGCATGCTGGTGGACGAGATCAAACAGATCGATAACGACGTTCACGAGGCAGAGGAAGCTCCGCAGATCAAGATGACTCTGGGCAGTCGCCTGAGCCCCGATGCCCTGGCCAAGCTCAAAGCCCTGCGCGGGAGGTAGGGGAGTTGGCGGGGCGATGCTGTCTCGCTAACTCCATTCAGCGATGTCGATCATTCTTTCGAGGCGCCACGTTAGCGCCTCTTTTAGATATGGCAGCCTTGCCGTGAGCGCGTCGTTTCTGGAAAGAATCTCGATTGCCTCGTCAACGAAGCCTTCGAGTTTGTCGCCGTCAAACCAGCCCATGTCCTCGACGAGCAACATTTGTTTGGCGGGGCTTGAATGAAATTGTGCGCTGGTAAAACTGTGCTCTCCCGCCCTAAGCTCCTCTAGTGATATGTTGCACCAGAGCGATGAGCCCGAATCGAAGATGGGGGCAGGTCTGCAGGCTAGCGTGTTTACGTTTCGCACAAGGCCAAAGTTACGCCAATGACGATCGTAGTTGGCGATGATGTCGTCGCACACGATCATGCGGTCAAGGGCATCCTTGACGCCTGGCACCCCGAGCTCCTCGCAGTTTGCTACGTATCGCTCGTAGTCGGTTAGTCGTTCATCTGCGTTTGCGTGCTGGTTTACATAGAACGCAGGGACATATTCCTCTTCATCAGTTAAGAAGACATCGCATATGCTCAGGGCGGAAGTGCCCGTGCCCTCGAGCGAGTAAGGTACATAATCGCAGGCGTTTAGGATGCGACGGTGGAGCGCGGTCGCCACCAGCTCGTTATAAGGTTCCTGGTTCAGGTGCGCTCCTGCCTTATGCAGAATTCGACGCTCGCCCTCGCACGTCCAGTACTTTTGAAGATTGCCGTCCGAGGTGTTATCGGGCTTTGCGGCAGCCGCTTTTCCCTCTGGGGCAAAGGGCGCAATGGACAGTGAGACGTCGTCAAAAGCATTATTGAAGAAATTGATATCTTCCCACGCGAGACCGG
>JAYBEF010000001.1:0-1525 GCA_037277825.1 Collinsella sp. | reverse complement strand
ATTACGCCATCGGGATGCGGTCGTGGTTGACTTGGCTGTAGAACAGGCGCTGAATCTCGGCCGCATCACGTGACTGGCCGAGTGCCCACATGGTTTTGGCCACGAGCGTCTCGGTGGTCATGTCGTCGCCGCGCAGAATGCCCGGATGATCGGCGTAAGCACGGCCGACCTCGTAAACGCCCAGATCGAGGCCCTCTTCGGGGACCTGCGTGGTCATAACGACGGTGCGACCCGAATCGACCCAGCGGAAAATTGCCTCTTGGAACGAATCGCCGGACTCGCCAAACTCGGGAATACCGCCAATGCCAAAGGTCTCAAGAATTACAGCATCGTAGCTATCGGCTAGGGCGTCCAGGATACCCGGGTTCACGCCGGGCGTCAGCTTAAGGACAAATACGCGCGGATCGATACTGTCGTAGAAACGCACCGGGCTCTCATTCTGATGAGTGCCGTGGAGCCCGTTGCGCACGATGCGGTCGTTGCGGATGTAGGCAATGGGCGGATAGTTGACGCTAATGAACGCGTTAAAGCTCATGGTGCGCTGCTTGCGGGCTCGCGTGCCGGCAATGGCGACGCCGCCAAACACGATCGACACATCGTGCGAATGCTCGTCGAGCGCATAGAGCAGGCTCTGGTACAGGTTGAGCTTGGCGTCGGTAAAGGGGTTGCCCATGGGCTTTTGCGAGCCGGTGAGCACGATGGGCTTGGGGCTGTCCTGAATCAGATAGGAAAGTGCTGCCGCGGTGTAGCTCATGGTGTCGGTGCCGTGTAGAATCACGAAGCCGTCGTGGTCGGCATAGCCCTTGACGATGACGTCGCGGATACGCATCCAGTCGCTCGGGCGCATATTGGTGCTGTCGATGTTCATGGGCTGCACGACGTCGAGCTCGCAGAGGCCCGAGATCTCGGGGACGCTCTGGGCGAGCTCCTCACCGGTCAGGGCGGGGGAGAGGCCGTTGCCGTCCTCGGTCGATGCGATGGTGCCGCCCGTGGCGATGAGAAGGATGCGCTTCATGCTGGTATTCCTATCGTATTTGCCGCCGCAGAGGCGGAGTCGTTCGGCAGTATTGTGGCACAGGGCGTCCAATGTTCAAACGTATTACATCATCCGTAACGTTTGGTAACACTTCAATTGCCGTCAAATTGGGGCCTGGTCGTGCGTTTGCCGTGCGCTGATGGCTGCGAGGGACGAGAAACCCCATATAACGTGTACACTATGGAGGTTATTTTCGTTCATTCACGCGGGTGGGCACCGGCTCCCCGCCAACAAGAGGGGGATACCATGGATCAAAAGGCTTCCGCAAAGGTCCTCGTACTCGACTTTGGTGCGCAGTACGGTCAGCTCATTGCCCGTCGCGTCCGCGACCTCAACGTGTATTCCGAGATTGTTCCCTGCGACATATCGGCCGACGAGATTCGCGAGATGAACGCCTCTGCGCTCATCCTTTCTGGCGGTCCGGCCTCCGTGTACGCCGAGGACGCTCCGTCCATCGACCCCGCCATCTTTGACCTGGGCCTTCCCGTC